>JAQIBG010000200.1 GCA_027859175.1 Planctomycetota bacterium
GAGTATGCCTCATTGCGGTTTACCGATGCGCCTGAGCCAATACGCCAAATCCTGGAACATGATCGCGGCACCCAGCTCCGCGAAAGCAACCGTCTCAACCCAGGTCTACAAAGGTTCACCAACGTGGCTGAAATGGTCGACTTCATGATCAAGCATGTCGTCGACTACGACACACACTTCATCGACCAATTGTTTGACCGCTATGATCGCGCCCCAGATGTGGATTCACCACATCGTGATGAACAAGAACCGCATTCTACCGCCAATCCCGCTGCACATGATTCGCAACAGGATCAGGAATGAAGAAGAATTAGAACAATGCCCAGTCACGTTTTAGATGAGAAATGGCCGGTTCGAAAGACACTCAGGGCACTGCTTAGTGTCACAGCCACCTACCTCGTTATCTATGCCGCAGCATCCGTGTCAGGAGCATACCAGCCCTCTATTTCAGGGACACTGCGCTACCCAGAAGGAATGGCGGTGATGGATTGCCATAAGTGGCAACCACGATTTCTGGTTTTTGAATTGTACCAAGACATAGAAGGCACGTTGCGAATGCGAAAGCACAATTTCCTCGGCCTGCTCTTTGCTCCGTTAATCCTTTTGGACCGAAGCCTTGTCCACCCAACGATAGCCGTTTTCGACACCCAAGCGTCCAGTCCGAGGCAGCCCTAACCACCTCCGGCACCACAAGCCTCTACCACGCAGGCCTACTCGAAGCCGCAGGCTGGCAAGCGCGCTCGCCACAGCCCAACGAGCACGGCTTCCTGACCTACCACACGACCGATTAGCCCAGCAGCCTCGCCGCAACTGGCTCAGCAAAAAGCCCCCGCCAGCACAACTGACGGGGGCTTTTACTGGAGCGGGTGAGGGGAATCGAACCCCCGTATTCTGCTTGGGAAGCAGACGCTCTACCATTGAGCTACACCCGCGGCGGTGCGGTGTGGAGGATCAAGCTCGCCGCCACCAGGTCAAGCCTGGAGGCGGGCGCCAGTTCCACAGTGCCATGCGTACCCGGCGGTGGAGGCTCGCGAAGCGCATCTGAGGCGCTAGCATCAGGCTACCATGCCGCTCCACGCCCACACTGTAATGGTTCCGTATCGTCTTGACGACGAGATCAGCGCGCCGCTTTTCAGTCTGGAAATTGAGACCGCGGCCTCGAGCCCCGATGCCGCCCTCGCCACGGCCCAGGTGGTCGCCGAAACCTCGGTGGCGATCACGCATGGCCGCGCCGGCCGCATTCATATCGACCGCGCGCGCGTGGCGCCGCAGGGCAACCGGATTATGGGCCCATACGCCTATGTGTTCACTGCCGGTGATCGCATTCCGATGCTGACCGTGGCCGCCCGCATAGACGCCAATGCCGGTGAAGACCTGAACCATGCCTTAAATGGCCTCGCTGCACCATGGACGCGCGGTGTGATTCTCGACTGCGCCGCGCTGCAAGCGATCGCCAGCCCAGCCTTGCAGACCTTGGCCAAACACGCGGCGCGGTTGCGGCTGCAGCTGTTTCGGGTTCCTGATGGGATTAGCGCCAGCTTCAAACAACTCGGTCTCGACCGCAGCTTAGCGATCCATCCCGACCTGCGCGGCGCACTGCAAGGCCTCCGCCACACCCTGCGCCGCGAAGCACAAGAAGCCAAGAGCTAGCCATCGCGCAAGACCAACGCGAACCTTAATCAGCCAAAAGCAGATGATCACGGTGCACGGCCGCCTTCGGCAAGGCGTGACCGAGAGTCTGCTCCGCCTCGTCCATCCGCTGGCCAGTAACGCGCTGCAATTCTTGCGCGGATAGGCTCGCCATACCACGCGCCACCTCAGTGCCGTCGGCAGCGAGAATCCGCACGGTATCGCCGCGGGCAAAGTCGCCCGCTACCGCCGTGATGCCAGCCGGTAACAAGCTGCAGCCCTCGGCGCTCAGGGCGCGCTGAGCACCCGCGTCAATCGTGATCGCGCCGGCATCGACGCGGGTCATGCCGAGCCACCGCCGTAAACTCGAGCGCCGGCCCTCAGGATGCGGCGCGATGGTAGTGCCGGCGACTTGGTCGCTGAGCACGCAGGCATCAATCGCCACCTTGCGCGCATGCCCAATGTGCACCATCACACCAGCATCAGCCGCCAGCTGTGCCGCCGCCAACTTGGAACGCATGCCGCCGGTGCCATGAGCGCCGGCTTCACCGGCCGCAGCGAGCATGGCCGGGGTAACGGCGTCTACCGCGGTGAGTAGCTTGGCGTCTGGATGGTGACGCGGGTCGGCGTCGTACACGCCGTCGATATCGGTCAGCAGCACCAGCTTATGCGCGCCGAGTTGACTGGCGACCAAGGCTGAGAGCCTGTCGTTGTCGCCGAAGGTCAACTCTTCCACCGAAACGGTGTCGTTCTCATTCACGATCGGAACCGCGGCCAGCATGAACAACGAACGGAAGGTTGCGGTGAGATTGAGATAGCGTTCACGCAACTCAAAATCAGTGCCCGTGAGCAGCACCTGGGCCCCAATCAGGCCATGCCCTGCCAGCGCCACTTGCCAGCGATGCATCAGCGTAGCCTGTCCGATCGCGGCCAAAGCCTGGCGTTCACCCAAGCAACCAGTGCGCGGCGCGTCAACCAAACCACGGCCACTCGCCACCGCACCAGAAGACACCAGAACCGGGCGCCAACCACCGGCCACTACCGCAGCAAGCTGACCGGCAACGCGGTCTAGGAAGGCCAAGTCAAGACGCCCCGCGGCATCGAGCACAGCGTTCGACCCCAACTTAATCACCGCTACCGGTCGATTCGGCATCAGTGCTTCTCCTCTTCATCGCGTGCCACTGGCTCCCAGGGAGCGCGACCATCGTTGTTGCCATCGCCCTCGGGGGCAGGCGGCGGATCGCTCGCCACATCGCCATCCATGTACCCGCTCAAATCGGGCACGGCGTCAACGTTTTCGTCGGTGACGTGCTCCGGACGGCGATACAACATGCGACTGCCCAACAAACCGGCCTCAAACAAAATCAGCATCAGAGCCAGCATGACCACTTGGCTAATCGGATCTGGCGGTGTTAACACCGCGGCCAAAACGGCCGAGATCAGAACCACAAACCGACGACTGCCAGCCACCTGATCCGGGGTAACCACCCGCGTTTTGACCAGCACCATTACCAGCCACGGGATGTCCATCACGAAGCCGAAGGCCAAGGTCATCATGCCAAAGAAGCTAAAATAATAACTCTGCCGCAAATCAAGCACGGCGTTCTCATTGGCCGTCCACTCAATTAAGAGTCGGAACAAGAACGGTAGGCCGAGCATGAATCCAAATACCACGCCGCCGTAAAAAAACAGCACAGCGGCTGGGATAAACAAGAAGCCGGCCTTGCGCTCTTCGCGCCGCAAGCCTGGCGCGATGAAGGCCCACAATTGGAATATTAAAACCGGAAAACCGAGGGCTAAGGCCAAATAGAACGACAGCTTAACTGCGTTCATCGGGCTCTCGGCCAGCGAGTCGAGACGCAATACCGGCATCTCCGGGTCACGCGTCATCTGCAATTTGGCTATGGCCTCGTCAGACGACAGCGCAATGGCGTGGCGCAATGGCACCTCCACCAAAGCCTTGAGCTGGACCTGGAAAATCATCCCCAACACCACCGTGAGGCCCAAGGCAATGATCACCACGATGAGTCGCCGTCGCAACTCCTCGAGGTGATCACCCAGGGCCATCGGTGCGTCGAGATCACTCATCGCATCAGACCGCGTGAACCGCTGCCGCGAGTTGCTTGGCGCGCTTGGCAACATTGGCCACTAGCGACTTCTTGCCGGCGTCGCGCTCGATCATGCGCACGAGATGGCTGCCCACCACCACACCGTCGCCATGCTTGGCCGCCAAGGCGGCCTGCTCGGGCGAGGAAATGCCAAAGCCAATACACACCGGCACCGAACTGCCGCGTTTGATTGCAGCGATCTGGCGCTTGAGATCCTTCGGCAGGTCACTGCGTTCACCGGTGACGCCAAAGCGGCACACGTAATATACAAATCCGCGACTCTCCTGCGCCAGCATGCTGCGCCGCGCATCTTCGGTATTCGGCGCGATCAGGCACACCGTGGCCAAGCCGCCAGCGCGCAGACGCTCAAACACGCCGTGATCTTCTTCCGGTGGCAGATCCAACAGCAATAAACCATCGATACCGGCCCGCGCCGCATCACGTGCGAAACGCTCAACGCCATAGGCCTCAATCGGGCTTACGTAGGTGAAGAGCAGAATCGGCACCTGACTGTGCTTGCGAATAGCGGCCACACTCGCCAATACGCCGGGCACGCTGGTGCCACTGGCCAAGGCCCGCTCGCAGGCCATTTGAATGGCTGGGCCATCGGCCATTGGGTCTGAGTACGGAACACCCAATTCAATCACGTCGACGCCGGCCTTGTCGAGCGCCGGGATCAACTGTTCGGTCACACCGAGATCGGGATCTCCCGCAGTAATATAGGCAACAAAGGCCTTGCGACCCTGTTCGCGCAAGCGATCGAAGCACTGCACCAAACGATTGTCGCTGTCTTTGTGGACGCTCACAGCTCTACCCCCTCAAGCCGCGCGGCCTCAGCCACGTCTTTATCGCCACGGCCCGACACGTTCACAATCACGATGCCGTCTTTCGGAACCTTTTTGAGGATCTGCGGCAGCACGCCAAAAGCATGTGCGGTTTCCATCGCCGGAATAATGCCTTCGTATTCGGCCAGCAAGTGGAAGCCCTCAAGAGCCTGATCATCACTGCAGCGCAGGTAGCGCGCGCGCTTGGTGGCGTAGAGCCACGCATGCTCGGGGCCAACCGAAGGATAGTCTAAGCCAGCACTCACCGAATGCGTGCCCTCCACCTGCCCATCGCGATTTTGCAGCACAAAACTCCGCGTGCCCTGGAACACACCCACGCTGCCACCGTCAAAGCGCGCAGCATGCTCACCAAGCGCGGTGCCGTTGCCACCGGCTTCAACGCCCACCATCGCCACTGCGGTGTCTTTGATGAAGGGATGGAACAAACCAATCGCGTTGGAGCCGCCGCCAACACAGGCGATCAAAGCATCGGGCAGACGGCCTTCGGCGCGCTTGATCTGAACCTTGGCTTCGCGACCAATCACGCTCTGGAAATCACGCACCATGGTTGGGAACGGATGCGGCCCCAAGGCCGAGCCGAGGATGTAGTGCGTGGTTTTGACGTTGGTCACCCAATCGCGCAGGGCCTCGTTGACGGCGTCTTTCAGGGTTTTGGTTCCCGACTCCACCCCCACCACTTCGGCACCAAGCAGGCGCATCCGGTACACATTGGGCAATTGGCGGCGCATGTCCTCCTTGCCCATGTAGATGCGACATTCCAGGCCCAGGAGGGCGCAAGCGGTGGCCGTGGCCACGCCATGCTGACCGGCGCCGGTTTCAGCAATGATGCGCTTCTTGCCGAGATAGCTGGTCATCAAGGCCTGACCCAGCGCGTTGTTGATCTTGTGGGCGCCGGTGTGGTTGAGGTCTTCACGCTTGAGCCAAATGCGGCGTTTGAACTTGCCCGACAGGCGCGCAGCAAAGCTCAGCGGGCTTGGACGGCCCACGTAATCTTTGAGCAAGCCCTTGAAGCGTTTCTGGAAGTCGGCATCGCGCTTCAGGCGACGATGCGCGTCTGCGAGCTGGTCGAGAGCCGGGATTAAGGTCTCCGGCACGTAGCGACCGCCGAATTCACCGAAGCGACCGGCGGCGGAAGAGGCGTTCTTGGTACTCATGGACCGCGCACGGTAGGTGCTCTACCGCGCGGCGCAAAGGGTCGCAGCCCCTTGGCGCGGCTTCCCCACAGTTTACAACGAATGCCATGGTGCTTCCTGCCCCCATCGTCCCTCTCAGCGAGACCGCCCTAATCGATGCCGCGGCCCTCGATCGTGGCCAAACGCTGGCCGATTTGATGGCCCGAGCCGGGGCAGCACTGGCCGACGAAGCCGAGCTGATGGCGCCCGAAGGCCCGATCCTGATTGCCACCGGCCCCGGCAACAACGGTGGCGATGGCTGGGTTGCGGCCGAACTCCTAGCCGAACGCGGCCGCCAAGTGGCAGTGTGGCCGGTGCGCGAACCGCGCACCGATTTGGCCCAGCGCGCGGCCGAGCGCGCGCGTCGTAGCGTGGAAGTGATAGCTAGGCCCGATGTCGAATGCCCGGCGCTGATCGTTGACTGCATCCTTGGCGCAGGCACCAAAGGCCCCCTGCGCGCCTGGGCCCACGATGCGGTGGTGGCCCTCAGCGCGCTTGGGGCGCCGGTGCTCGCCGCCGACGCCCCCACCGGCATCGGCACCGACACCCTGCTTCAGCCCCAGCGCGTGCTGTGCTTCCAACTGCCGAAGGCCGAACTGCTCGACGACGAGCGCGTGGGCGAGTTTAAAACCGTTGATATCGGCATCGACCCAGCCGCCACCACAGACATGCAGCGCGCCTGCCTCCAGCGTTTCCCGATGCACCATGCGTCGGGCCACAAAGGGCAGCATGGCGAACTGCTGGTCATCGCCGGTGGCTCGTTTCCGGGCGCGCTGTCTTTCGCCTGCCGCGCGGCATTCATCTGCGGCTGCGATTTGGTGCGCGCGTGGACCAGCGACGGCCCAAGCCTGCCGGCCAGCATCATCGTTCATCGCCAACCCGGCCGCTGGCTGGCGCCGGCGGTTCCGGAATTGCTCAGCCCGCTCATCGCGCGCGCTAGCGCCGTGCTCATCGGGCCCGGGCTGGGCCGCGAACCCGGCACCCGTGAAGCAGCCGTGCAGGCCTTCAGCCTAGCGATGGATATGGACGTGCCCCTGGTGGTAGACGCCGACGGCATCACGCATCTCACGCCGGCTCTGCGCAGCGTCGGGCTCGATGGCCCGGAGTTGTTGATCACCCCGCACCGCGGCGAAGGGCGCACGCTGCTCGGCTGCGCGGTTGAGGAAGAAGACATCCATCGCTTCGCCCACAGCAAGCGCGTGGTGCTGCTCAAGGGGCAGCACGATTTCCTCAGCGATGGCCGCCACTGGCAGCGCAATCGTCGCGGCAACCCGCGCATGGCCATGGGTGGCACCGGAGACTGCCTGTCTGGCCTCGCCGCTGGGTTGCTGGCACGCGGTTGCACGCCCTTTGATGCGGCTCGCATCGCGAGCTACTGGCTCAACACGGCGGCTGACGAACTGTGGCTGGAACAAGGGCCCTGCTACGACCCAGACGCCATCCTGGCGCGCCTGCCGCAGGTGCTCAAACACGAACTCGAAGCCATCGATCGCTGGCCGCCCCTTGCTGAATAGGGCACTTGCTGACTAAAGCCCTTGTGGCGGGTGGGTAATAAAGACTCGCACGCTCAAGCCCAGGCCATCAGCGCTTCAGTCGGTACCGAAGGTTTCGAGCTCGTCACCGCGCTTGTCTACCTCCAGGCGTGCCCGTGGATCGGGCGGCGGCACCCAGCCATCACCAACCGCCGCAACGCAGCGATCAACCGCCTCGCCTTTTTGCGCCCGCAGCCAGGAATCATACCACGCGCGTTGCCGTTCGGCGCTCATGTCACCTGGCGCGTCAGCGGTGAGCGCAAGAGCGCGCAGGCTGTACACCGTGGTGGCCACCGACACCGACAGGTTCAGGCTTTGACTGAAACCGGCCATCGGGATCAGGAAAAATCCATCTGCTTGCTCGCTCGCCGCCTGCGACACGCCATACCCCTCGCTGCCAAACACCAGCGCCAAGGGCTGCTCGGCTAGGTTTTCGGCGAGGCTCTGCGGGCCCACCACCGCGTCGGCATGGAGATCGCTCACCAAAATCTTGAAACCATCTTTGCGCAGCGCCGCATAGGCCTCGGTGATATCTGCGTGGACGTTCAGGTCGACATAGCGATGCGCGCCCTGGCTGACCCGCCGGTTGACCTTAAAACGGCTACGCCCGGTGGTCACATGCACGCGGTGAACGCCAAAAATATCACAACTGCGAACGACAGCGGTGGCGTTGTGGGGGTCGTGGCAGTCTTCCACCACCACCGCCAAGCGCTCGGTACGCCGCGCCAATACCTGGCGAAAGGTTTCTGCGCGCTCGGGTGTGAGCAGGCAATCGGCCGGGTGGGCCTCGATTGGGCTCGGCAGCAGGTGCCGCCAACGCCGCGTGGGGCGCTGGTCCTCAGCTGAGTCTGATGTCGTCACCAATCACCTCCACTGCCACCGGTATCAGCCCCTGCCCACGGCACGGGCCATCGACACAGAAACCATCGTGTGGGCGAAACCGCGCAGCATGCATAGCACACTCCAACATGCCATCGAACAGACATCTCCCATCGCCATAGTCGAGCCCTACGCCCAGATGGGGACAGCGGTTGCGATAGGCGCGCACCGCACCGTCAACCTTGACCAGAATCAGTTCGGCGTCGTCTTCACCGGGCATCGGCACCATGATTTGCTCAAAATCCAAGCCGCGATGGATCAGCGTCATGGCGCCCAGCGTATACCACCGAGCCAAAACAACAGCCACGGCCAGAAGTGAACGTGCGTCATCGTTGAATCGGTGCTCCTGGCCCTGAGTCTATAAGGATGGTCCGCCTGCTGGTGTCGACACTCTGCGCTTGTGCCTTGGCGCCCTCTGTGGCCGCTGCGGTTCCCGGCGTGCCCACACCCCCCAGGCCTGGCCCCGTGCCGGGCTATTGGGCCAGTTGGGCCAACGATGCCTTTGGCGGCGAAGTGGGCGACAACCCCGATGACTATCGCACCAACGCCCTCACCATGGGCTTTAACAAGGGCAAGTGGATCGGCGCCGTTGATCTGAGCTCGCTCACCGACAAGCAAATCAATGAGATGCGGGCCGACGAACTCACCCTTTCAATCGGGCGGGTGTTGACCGAAAGCAAAGACGACACCGGCGACTTCCTCGTCGCAGCCGGCATCGGTCTGCGCTACAGCAACGATCTTGGCGGCGGTGCGATTCAGAACCAATGGCACGAGGTCATCGGCTTTCCCCGGGTTGAGCTCGAGTACGAAGACGCCAACACAGCCGGCACGGCCTGGGTCTCAAGCCAATGGCTGTGGCTCAGCGACGTTGAAACCTTTGAAGACACGGTCTTCAGTGACGGCAGCCGCCTCGGCACCAGCTTCGATATTTCCGCCCTGATGAGCACCGAGGGCGAATTGCAGGCCGACCTCAACGGCAACCTGGTGTGGGCCGGCCACGATGGCGTGGTGTGGGCCGGCCTGCGCCAAGCGATGCGCGGCAGCAAGGGCCTGACAACCACCGCCGAGATCGTTGGCGAGGCCGAGCAGGGCGCGTGGTTCGAATACGGATTCTCCCTGGGTGCTTGGTACTTCCAAGGCGGCATGCAACTCGACAGCAGTTTATCGAGTGGGCGCATTGGTTGGATGTTTGACCGGCCACCGATTCATCACCGCATCGGCAAAGACATTTTCACCGCCGAAGTCGGCGGCAACCTGTCTAGCTACGGACTGGGCACCGTGGTGCGCTGGCAACCGTACTGGATGCTGCGCATCGATGACGAGCGCCGTGCCAGCGTGTATCTCGACTACCGCTTCGGGCGCGTTCCTGAGACCGAACTCGATGACGCGTCGGCGCGCTATCAACAAGGCAGCCTCGGCATCGACCTGGTCATGTTCCCACCCCGCGACGGTTTTCAGGTGAACCCCTTCGTGTACTCGGGCATGGGCTGGCGCACCGAAGAGATCCGGCACGAAGGCGAACAACCCAACTACGATGAAACCGAAGACGACGGCTTCATGCTGCAAGGCGGCGCCGGTGTGCGCATGACGTTTGGCGACAAGCCTCATCACGGGCGTGGGGTTCAATACGGCCTCAGCACCGCCTATGACCTGTGGACGAGCTTCAATGAGAGCACGGCCCCGGCCACTGATGGCAGCAGCGATAGCATTAAGCTGATGGACACCCGCAGCGCGGTATCGTTGCGGCTGCTGATGGCGGTTGGCTGGTAGCCCGCGCGCTACCGTGCGCCGTAGCATCTCTTCCGGCTGGCAGAAATGGTTTGCCGATTGGAAACGGCTTGGCCTGCTGGGAGCATGAGCACTGCCAAGCCCGTGGTGGCTATCAACCACGCCCACGACGCCGTCGATCGCTTCTTCACCCCCGAGGACCTGGAGCGCCTCGCTGGCGTTGCCGAGATCCGCATCCTTGGTGACGAGAAGGACCCGATCGGCGATCGACTTCACGACGTCGACATTCTGATGGGCAGTTGGGGCATGCGCAAACTCGACGAGGAACTCCTCGCCGCCGCGCCCAAGCTCCGCGCGGTGTGCTACGCCGCCGGCTCGGTGAAGAATTTTGCACTCCCGCCAGCCTTTGCCCGGAGCGTGGTGATCACCTCGGCCTGGATGGCGAATGCGGTGCCGGTAGCCGAAGTCTCGGTCGCCCTCATAACCCTGGCCAACAAAGACTGGTTCGCGTGCCAAGACACGATCCGGCGCGTGGCCGGCCCCGACGGCTACCGCGAAGCGCGCTCGCGCAGCCACGCCGGCAACTTCGGCACCGCGGTTGGCCTGATCGGCTTCGGCGCGATTGGTCGCGAAGTGGCCAAGCGCCTCGAAGCCCTCGACCTCGACGTGCTGGTGTACGATCCCTACTTGACTGCCGAGAAGATTGCCGGCTACCAGGTCAGCATGGTCAGCTCGCTAACCGAGATCGCCGAGCGCTGCAACGTGGTCAGCCTGCATGCGCCCAATATTCCGGAAACCGAAGGCATGCTCGATGCCACGTTCTTCACTGCGATGCGCGACAACGCCACCTTCATCAACACCGCGCGCGGCAAGCTGGTGGTGGAAGACGCACTGGTAGCCGAACTGCAAACCGGCCGTATCAGCGCCATGCTCGACGTCACCTTCCCCGAGCCGCCGGCCGCCGACCATCCCTTCTACACCCTCCCGAACTGCTATCTCACGCCCCACCGCGCCGGCTCCTCAGCCGGTGAAGTGCGCCGCATGGGGCGCTACGCCATCGACGACTGCCTGGCAATTCTCGCCGGTGAGGAGCCGAAGTATCGGGTGCATGAGCACATGCTGGCGACGATGGCCTAGCAGGTCCTGGGTCCTGGTACGCGCCTGCGGCGCTTAGGTCATGGAAAGACACAGCCCGGCAGACGTCGTGCCGGCGCTAGGCCCCGGCACGCACCGCGCGCACTCGACGGCTGCACTAACTAGGTCCTGGGTTCTGGTACGCGCCTAGCGGCGCTTAGGTCATGGAAAGAAACAGCCCCGGCAGACGTCGTGCCGGCGCTACACCCCGGCACACACCGCGCGCGCTCGACGGCTGCCCCTACGACCCAAGCGCCGCAGGCGCGTACCAGGACCCAGGACCCTCCCCCCAGCACGAACAAAGACATGCCCAACAACACCTTGGTGCATGGTCAAGCCGTGTGCCCAGCGGTACAATGCCCGGCATGGATACGCCCAACCAGATCTGCACCGACACCATCATTCCGCCACACTTTGACCCGGCCCTGCGTCCGATTGCGCACCTAGCGCCGCCAGCTGGCTGGGCCAATGATCCCAATGGCCTGATTCAGCACCGTGGCACCTATCATGTGTTTTATCAGCACAATCCGCGCGGCGCTGGCTTTAACCGCCACATGCACTGGGGCCACGCCGTCAGCACCGACTTGGCCCACTGGCAGCACCGGCCCATCAGCCTCGCGCCAGATGCCAGCGGCGCCGACCAGAACGGTTGTTACTCCGGCTGCGCGCTGGCTGTGGATGGCGGCGTTGAGCTGCTGTACAGCACGCCAGACCAGCACCTGTGTGCCGCTACCGCCGTAGATGACGAACTCGACAGCTGGAACAAAGACGCCGCCAACCCGCTGATCGACGGCGCCAATAACCCGAGCGGCACCCCGCATTTCCGCGACCCCTGCGTTTTCCAGCACCAGGGCGAGTGGCTGATGGCGATTGGCTCGCAGCACCAGGATCGCGGCGCGATCTGGCTCCTGCACAGCGACGACCGACGCAACTGGGAACCGCTCGGCCCACTGTTGGTTGACGACGGCGCCCTGCCCACCGCGCTGGATTGTGGCGCTGTGTGGGAGTGCCCGGCATTGTTCCCGCTTGATGGCCGCTGGGTGCTGATGGTGGCGGCGTGCAATTGGGCCATCGGCCTGCGCCGCACCCTAGCCTTCGTTGGCGACTTCGACGGGCACCGCTTCAACGTCGACAGTGTTGCCCCTTTCGACCACAGCCCCGGCGGCTGCTACGCCGCCGCCACCTGTCTGGATGAGCACCAGCGCCGCCTGCTGTGGGGCTGGGTGGTTGATGGCCCTGGTTTCGAGGCCGACGCGGTGGGCTGGTGCGGCGCCCTCAGCTGGCCCCTGGCGCTGTCGCTGCACGGCGACCGCCTGCACGCCAGCATTCCAGACGAACTCACGGCCCTGCGCGCACCCAATAGTCATCGCTCGCTGTGCGACGGCCCCAGCACCGGGCACTGCATCGACATCGCATGCCATTGGACCGATGTTGGCGATCTGCCGGTCGGCTGCCGAGTGTGGGCCGGTGCACACGCTGGCATCGCCATCACCGTCAACCCCATTGGGCGCTGCCTGATTATCGACCGCTCGGCCTTAGTTGATGCGCGTGGCCACAGCGACAATGACCGACCAGTGCTGGTGGCCCCCCTCAGCGATGCGGATCTCCGCGACTGCCACCTGCGCATTATTGCCGACCGCTCGCTGCTGCAGGTCCACTGCAACGACGCCGTACGCATCACCTGCCGCGCCTATCCCGATGCCGCTGATAATCAGATTGAACTCATCGGCACCCAGCGGCCACCCGCGAGCGCAGATTGCTGGAACCTAGAGAGCTGTATCGTGCCTGTGTGAGCACACTGCCACCTGAACACCCTGACCGCTTCGGCCCCCGCTCTGCCGGGGGCTGCCATCAGCGCCGTGCCCGTTTTGAGCGCCTTAACAACCTGCTGCGCCTCCACATCGCCTATGTCACCTTTGGCACTCAGCGCGCGCCGGGCCTGCACTCGCGTAACTTCATCCCGCACCATCGGCTATTCATCATCCCCGAGAGCTCCACACCACCTGGCGGCCGGGTTGGCTTCACTACTGAGCATGGTCCGCAGCACCTCTGTTTGACCCCAGGGACCCTGACGTTCCTGCCGGGTCCGCGCAGCTACACCTTCACCTTCAAGCCCGGCCTGCAGCTGGCGGCGATCCACTACGACCTGGAATTATTTGCCGGCTGTGATGCCTTCGGCACAACGGCGCAACCCAATAGGCAAGATCTCGAACCCAGCCTCAGTCAAGAGATCTGGGAACTCGGCAACCAGCTCGATGATCTCGGCGGCATCACCCGCCTGCGTGGCCACTGCTTGAGCTGCTCCGGACGCTTTCTGCATGAAGATGTAGACCTACTGCTGCAGCGCCGCACGGCGGCCGAACGCTTTGCGCCGATCTTGGCCGCCCTCGATCGCGACCTCGTTGCCGGCCTCGGCGCAGCCGACCTCGCCCCCCTGGTTGACCTCGCACCCAGCACCCTGGCGCGCCAGTTCTCAGCCGCCACCGGCATACCGCTGAAAACATTCATCGGGCGTCGTCTCGCCCAGCGCGCGTGCGAGGCCCTGATTGCGTCAGACCGCACTATTCGCAGCATTGCCGACGAGTTCGGATTCAGCAGCGAGTTCTACTTCTCGCGCTTCTTCAAGAAACAGGTTGGCATGGCCCCCAGCGCCTATCGCGCCCTGGGCGACACCAGCGACCATCAGCAAGCACCACGCTAATTATTGACTACGTTCGCGCGCGCGTGCTTTCACCGCGCGATCCTTGAGCGACCGCGCCTGTTCAAGAATCATATCAAGCAAACGCTGACTGCTGTCGCCATGGCCCATATGCCCCACCTGCACCGACACCTCGGTGGTGCTGCGACTTAGCGGCAGCAAATCAATCGCCACCTCAATGCCGTCGGGATAACGACCTTCAATCAACATCCCGGCGCCCTCGCTGCGCTCGATCGACACCATCGCCCGATCTTCCGTTAAGGCCAAACGGGTAGCCTTACGTGCGGTTTCCATATCAGTCATAGCCGCGCCAGTAACCCCCACCACATCGGCACGCTGACACGCCGTGGCACAGAGAACAACGACACCGATAAGCAAGATGCGTAGCATGGGAGACCTCCTTGAACGGCATTCATTGTGCCATCGCTAGGACGGTCCTCCAATGCGATGTTGTGATGACGAGACCGGTGACCGGTTCAGTGGTTTGGTTTTAGATTCGGTTCCTGGTTCCTGGTTCCTGGTGCGCGCGTCGTGGGCATGATCACCGCTCCCGTCGGGCACCACTGCCCACCAATGGTTGACGCGCGCGAGCACCTGCCGGCATCCAACGCGCGAAGCGCGCACCAGGAACCAGGAACCCTCACAACTCAAACCAAAGCCGCGTATGTTTGCGCCGCCCCCCATCAGACTCACGCTGATCGCGCTGATCGCGTTCAGTGAGTGCCTGATCGAGACGGCGCCACAGATCTAGCCAGGTGAGCAGGCGTAACCCTCGACGTGGATTCGGCGTTCTCATGTCTGCCCCCTGTCAATCTGGCACGACAACTGATGGCGGTGCCGGGCAATCCAGGCATAGCCGTGGCACGCCATGGGGTAGATGCCCGGCAGGCGCAAGATCCGCGCCCACACCCACGCGACGCGCCGGCGCTGCATCACCTGTACCAGGGCATCAACTCCCTTGTGCATACGACGCGTGCGGCGCTCAAACAGGCATAGGGCATCGGCCGTAGTGCTGAGCAGGCCAAGCTGTTGAGCCTTCTGCTGGGAACCGATGCGGGTGCCGCTCGCACCAAGCATACGACCGAGGCGACCCGCAAGCCCACGGCACAGGCCGCACTGGATATCAACCAGCAGAATGTCACTTTTTTTCGTTATTTCTGTCATAACAGAAATCCCCCGACAAAAAAACTCAGCCTGAACTGAGCATTCGTTTGAGCTTGGAACCCATCCGCAAAAAACCGCGCAGGGCTGGCTGCGGCAAGCGCGAGACCTCGCTATACCACACGGTTACCGTGGTGAAAAATTCGCGCATCGCCTCCAAACGTTCGCGCGTGTGCTGCTCGGGCTTGCCAGCCTGTTCGGCCTCGGCGATACACTCTTCAAGAATCGCCAAGGTGGGATCGATCTCGCGCCGCTTGCGCTCTTCGAGCACCACGCGAAACAACTCCCACACGTCAGATAGGGTCTCGAAATGGTCGCGCCGATCACCCAGCACGTGCACCACCCGCACCACACCCCAACCCTGCAACTCGCGCAGGCAGTTCGACACGTTCGAACGCGCCACCTGCAAGGTGTCTTGAATATGCTCGGCGTGCAGCGGTTCAGCGCTCAGATACAACAGTGCGTGGACCTGCGCCATGGTGCGGTTGATACCCCACCGATTGCCCATCTCACCCCAGTGGAGGACAAACTTTCGCTGAACTGCACTCAACTCGCTCATGATGGCCTTATCCTATTTCTGTACAGACAGAAATCAATGGAATGTTGGCATATCAGGTCCTGGGTCCTGGGTCCTGGAACGCCTGCAAGCAGGCTTAGGCGCCCCGATACCCCGCCCATATGAATGGCCCTGTGGCGAGCGGCTGTCCCCACGACCCAAGCGCCGGCAGGCGCGTATTAGGACCCAGGACCTCAAATCAATCAGGTCCTGGGTCCTAGTACGCCTGCAAGCAGGGTTAGGCGCGGGGCGGCGCCCGATACCCGGCCCATATGAATGGTCCTACAGCGGACGGCTGTCCCTAGGATCCAAGCGCCCACAGGCGCGTACCAGGACCCAGGACCCTCCAAAACGAAACAACCCCAGGCCAAAAGACCCGGGGCTGCTTGCGCTTGAAGCGTTAAAGAAATCAGACTGCGAGGCGGCTGTAGGCAGTGATGCTCACGCCCTTGGCCTTGGCCCACT
>JAQIBG010000258.1 GCA_027859175.1 Planctomycetota bacterium
GGTGGGCAGCGGCCGTTAGGCCGCCGGGCGCCAAGGTCCGACCCTGCGTACAATGGCGCAGCCATGCAGGGTCGATCCGGTTGCGGATCGAGGGCCGCCAGCGCCCGTGGGGAGCGCGAGGGGCTTGCCCCTCGTTGATTGAGTGACCAGTCGTAATTGCGATAGCGCACCGTGTAATCTCCGGTGCGTAGATAGCTAGCATCCGCATCATCGAGGTAGGGCGCGATGAAGGCCAAGACACCGCGTTCGCTGGCGCTGCTTGCGCTAGCGAAGTTTGAGGGTGCGACCTCGGTGTGGGCGAAATCGTCCGCAAACCAGCTGAGAATTGCGCTGAGGGTGACGGTGCCCTGGGCTCGGTCGATCGTGACCTGCGTCGCTGGGTGCTGGCGCAGAAAGCGTTCGGTCTGATCCTGGAGTTGCGTTTCAAGTTTATCGGCGGCAAAGGCCTCGTTGCGCAGGGGCGGACAGCCAACCGAGGCGCAATTGATTGCCATGTGAATGCGCGGTTCTTGAAACTCGGGCCGGATGATCTGGTGTTCGATCTGATCAAGCGTGTGGGGCTCCTGCATCACGGTGAAGGCAACGCGATGCCATAACCACGGAATGTGGCGAATGCTGCCGCTTGGGATGTCCGCCCCGGTGGCCATTTGCGCGAGGCCAAAGGCACTGGGCGGGATCGGGTAATGCTGGCGAATGGCCAGCAAGGTCAGGCCGTTGTAGGTGTTGATCCAGAACGCCAGTTGGGCGTCGCGGCTCCAGCTCGTGTACTCACTGTGCTCGAGGCGGGCCAGCCACGCGTACCACATATCCAGATCCTGCGGATTGGCCTGCAAGCCGGCGTAGTCGACCATGCCGTGTTGATCGACGAAGCGTTTGAGCGTGGCGTTTAGGTGATCACGCGCGTCGTGGTGGTCGGCGGCTGCTATCTCAACAGGAGGAACCCGTGGCGCTGGTGCAGGCCGACTGATCGCCAGCACCGGAACCCCAAGCAGCAGCAGCGCAGCGCCAAACCCGGCACTGAAGCGCCAGCGGCGGGCGAGGCCACGGCGGGTTGCCAAGCGCAGCAGCAGCGGCAGCAGGCCGAGCACCGCCAGGATGGCAAGCAGCGCCGGGTCGAGCAAGTCGGACAGGCTCCGCAGACGCGGCAGTTCAGCACCAGCCACTACGTACAGCAGGCCGCCCGGGAGCATGCCCAGCCAGCTGACCCACACGAAGGTGCTGAGTTTGATCCGAGTCAGGCCCATCGCCAGGTTGACGACCCAGAACGGTGCGACCGGCACCAAGCGCAGGCTCAGCAAGTACCAGGCGCCATCACGCTCCATGCGTTCGTTGAGGGAATCCCAGCGATCACCAAGGCGCCGTTCAGCCCAATCACGCAGACCATAACGCGCAAGGGTGCAGGCGCCGGTGGCGCCGAGGGTGGCGCCGAGGGTTGAAAGCAGCAGGCCGAGCGGAACCCCGAACACCGCCCCGCCCAGCAGCGTTAGCAGCGAGGCAATCGGAATACTCAAAGCGGCTAGTACGATGTAGACGGCCACGAACACGGCAGCGGTGACCACGGCTGCGCTGGCATAGGCGCTGAGCATCTGCGCGTGCCAGTCGCGCAGCCATTCAAGGCTGGCGAAGCCAGCCAGGCTGACGGCTATGGCCAAGCCCAGGGCCAGGCCCAGGGCGGCGCGTGCGAGCCAGGTGCTGCGCTTAGTCTGCAACACTGTTGCTGCCGCCGCTTTCCCGCATCACCACCGGGCTGGCGGCAAGTTTATCGAGTGCAATCACATCGCCCTGCGCGTCAACGCGGCCAAACTGCAGTACCCCCGTGGGGCAGGTGGCTACGCAGGCGGAACAGCGCACGCACTCTGGGTCTTCCATGTGGGCGTTGCGGCTGGCGAAGCCCATCACGTCGATGCCTTGATGGCACACCGAGGTGCAAGCATTGCAGGAGATGCACTTCTTGCCTTCAACGGCAATCCGAAAGCGCGAAAAACGCGCGAAGATGTGCATCAAGGCGGCCAACGGACAGGCAAATCGGCACCACACGCGGCCAGACAGCCAGAAATACAGACCAACACCAAGCGCACCTGCCAACAACCAATCGATCGCGTATTTCCAGTAGCCCTTCATCAGCACGGTACTGACCCAGCCCCAGCGTTCGCCGGGTTCGGTCGCCAGCCACATAACGGCGTGCAGCAGGAGGATCAGGCCGGCGGTCCACAACACCACCTGTCCGACCATGTTGAGCGCATTCCAGCCCGGCCCGTGTGGCATCTTTTCACGATGACGATCACCCATGGTTTCGGCCAGGGCGCCACAGGAACAGATCCAACCGCAGTAGGCGCCTTTGCCCCAGCGCCACACGATGAGCGGAATGATAATAAAAGTCTGCACGAAGCTGATGACCAGCCACCACACGATCGGATCTTGGGTGAACACGTTCCAGGCCATCAGTGGCCATGCCAACACAAAGCCATAGGCGCGCCACCAACTCTCGCCGGGAAATAAATTATCGACAATCGTCTGCGGGATCCAGCCATTGGCGCCGGCCCAGGGCAGCATGATCTCTGGCAAGATGAACAAGGGCACACACTGGATTGTCATCAGGGTTAGCGTTTGGACCCAGACGTAGGGGGTTTTCCGCCTGCGCAGGCGGTCGATGCCGAAGCCAACCACGGCCGATGAGTAGGCTAGGGTGACCCAAAATGAGGGACTCGTGGCGGATGCGAGGAGGGTGCCAATCAGCGTGGTCTGGTCGGCAAAGCGCGCGGCTAGCGGCTTGATCCAGGCGCCGGGATTGAGCGCCGTAGCATTCAACTGAGAGAACGGCCACAGCCAGCCTTTCATGCCGTAGATCACGGTGGCTGCCACCAAGAACAGGCTCAAGGCGATCAGCGTGCGTATGCTGCGCTCGCCATGAATTGCGAGACCGCTGCGGCGGAAAAACCCCAGCGGCGGCTCGCGGCCAATCATGGCAAACACGGCCTCATTGGGGATCGTCTCGTCCTCGCCACCCTTGCGGCTCAGGGTAACGCTGTCGGCGTCAATGCGACGGGGCTCGGTTGACAGTCGCAGATCAATCTTGCCGGCTTCGGCCAACTCGATCACGCGGTCGCGGTTGCCGGGCTTGGGCCTGGTTAGTTCAGAACTGCGATAGGCCAGCGTCACCAAGGCCTCGTCGCCCGTGTTGCCGTCGGCAATTGCGATCGCGGTTTCACAAGCCGAGTCGCCACCGCCCACCACTAGCACGCGTTGATCGTGAAAGGCAGCGGGGTCATGCAGGCGGTTTGCGACCTTGTCGCTTTCTTCGCCGGGGATCCCCATTGTGCGGTAATTACCACTGCGGCCGATGGCGATGATCACCGCGCGCGCGGTGATCGGGTCTGCGTCATCGACGTGAACGGTGATCGTTTTTCCGCTGCGTTTGATGTGGGTCGCACGCTGAGGCGTGGCCTCGATGGCATGGTCTTTGGCCTGCTCGCACAACTCATCGAGCAGGCCTTCTTTGACCTCAGCCGACACCTGGAGCTCGCCTTCGGGCGTCAACTCGGTGGGGTAGGTGTAGATTGGCTTGCCCTTGGGAAAGTTGGCAATGGTGCTGAACAGACGGTTGGACTCGAGCAGTTGGTAGCTGAGGCCGAGCTTGCTGGCCTCAATCGCGGCCGCTACGCCAGAAACGCCACCGCCAATAATGCACACATCCACTGAGCCGTCCGGATTGAGCCGGTCTTTGGCATCGCGGACCGCGCGCACACCGCTGTCCAGCGAGAGTTTCAACAGGGGGATGCCGGACAGATCGCCGACCACATAGACCCCAGGAATCCCAGTGCGACCGTGTTCGTCACTCTTCGGCAAGCGTTCAACGCCGCCCGCCGGCCACCGGCCGTGCAGCCAGTTGTAGAATGAACGAATCATCACGTCTCCCGATACCTTACGTACTTGGTTAACCCACGTTTGCGAGAACAGCCCTAGCAGGAGCAGTCGAGGGAGTTGAGGTCCGAGTGAGGTGGGGAGGGTTTGGGTGTCGCGTTGAGCGCACCAAGCACCGGGTGCGGTAAAAACAGCCCTAGCAGGAGCAGTCGAGGGAGTAGAGGTCCGAGTGTGGGTTTAGGGTGGGTCTTCAGCGGTGAAGGTGGCGATCTTGGCGTGCCGTGCACCAACCGGCCTCGTGTTCAGCGACAGCCCCATTGAATCCCTCACTCGGACCTCAACTCCCTCGACTCCCTCCTGCTAATTCGAGCTCAGAGCGATGACCAAGCCAGCGGTGCGGGCGGAGGTCCCAGGCGAGGAGTAGTACGGCGGGGAGATGGGCGATGATGGTGACCGCCAGATCTTCGGCCCAGGCGCCGCCTTGTTCGAGCATGGTGAGGCCGTGGAGCCAGTAGACCGGGGCCATGGCGCACCACAGCAGGGCGCCGAGCGGGCGGCGCATGAGTGGGATCAGGGGTACCAGGAGCATCAGATACCAGGGATGCAAGGTTGGGAGGCACAACAGTAGCAGGGCTAGGAGGCGTGCGGTGGTGGTATAGACGTCGCGCTCGCCGCGCTCGCGCCACAGCACCCACACCGTGCCGAGGATTAGCAGGGCGAGGAGGCTGGTGACTACCGCCGGGCGCAGCCACGCGTCTGATAGGAAGGGCGTGTAAGCGAGGCGAATCAAGGGCTCGAGGGCGCCGTGGAAGTGGAGTTCGCCACCGAAGCGCCCCAGGCTGCTGAACACCCCGGTGCCAGCGCCCAAGAAAGGGATGTAGGCCAGCACCGCAATCGCGGGCGGCAGCAGCCACAAGCGCCACGAGGCACGACGCAATTGCGGCAACATGGCCAAGGCCGCGAAAGGCTTGGCCAGGGCGGCAATGCTCATCGCGACCAAGGAACCGCGGCGATGCCCATGGGCCAGCAGGTACAGGCCGCCCACAATCCACAGCGCCATCAGAGCATCGTTGTGGCCTTCACCGGCAAACCACAGGGGGCCAATTGGGTTCCACCACGCCAGCAGCCACAGGGCTGCGGGCAGGCCCAACTTGAGCAGTAGAGCCAGCAGCACCAGCATGGTGGCCACTTCAACGCCGGCGTAAAACAGCCGCATCGTCTCAACGCGCGAGTCGATGTGGGTGACCACCATGTGGGTGGCGAGCGAGGTTGGCGGATAGATCGCGGTCCACTCGCTGTGATTGACCGCATCGAGAATGCGCCCGTCGAGGACGCCGCGCAGGGTGTGCTCGGTGTGGGGATCAGCTGGAGCGGTGGCGTAGGGGTTGATGCCGTAGGCCATTTGGCGGCCCTCAACCACGTAGCGGTTGAGGTCATCAGACGGCGTCATGCCGAGCGCGCCGATGCGCATCGCGAGGCCAGTGACGAGGATCGCGGTAAAGGCCCAGGGGCCAAGCGAGCGCCGCCGCACCACGGCGCAGCCAAGCAGGAACAGCGCGCCAATCACGAGACCCAGTCCGGCAAAGAATATCGGGCGTTGCTGCCAGGTCTCGGTGCTCATCCCGAGGGCGGTACAGGCGACGGCCATCGTTGTTCCGAGGCCCAGCAAGGCCCAGGCGCTGGGGGCGTGCTCATCGCGCCGGCTCACGCTCCAGCGTTCACGCAGCCACACCCGCACCAGTTTGCTGCCGACCCAGAGAAATCCTGAGGCGTAGATCGCCAGCAGCGGCAAGACCCAGGGTCGGCCTGAGTTCGCCGCCAGCGCGATACCGCCGCAGGCCCAGAGGCCAGCGAGCAGTTCTGGAATTCCGGATGAGCCTTGGGCGCGGTAGCTGCCGCCGGTTTCGCCCTGTTTGGGCGTGCGCACGAAGGGCGACACCACGCCGCGCCAGGCTTCGTACACGGCGCGTCCGTTAGACAGCGCGATGCCGGTGCCGATCCCGGCCAGGGCCGGCAGGGCAGCGAGGTGGCGCCAGGCTCGGCTGCGGTGCAAGAACAGTTGGCTGACGATGTAGGTGAGAATGGGCGCGAACACGCCCAGCAGAAACGCGCCGAGGCCAAACATCAGCACGCTCATGGGCGGGGTTGGGCACAGCCACAGGGCAACCGGCGCCGCAATCAAGCTGATCACCATCAGCGGGTGGACCGCGTAATGGGTCATGTGCAGGGCGGCGGCGATTTTAGCTTTGAGCGGTCGCTCGCTGCGGAACACGCGTGGCAACAGCTTGCGGGCGCACTGCATCGAGCCCTTGGCCCAGCGGAACTGCTGACTGCGCCAGGCCGACACGGTGGCTGGCAACTCGCCCGGAACATCGAGACCGAGGCGGTAGGTACAGCCCCAGCCGCGCAGTTGCGCGCGGTAGCTGAGGTCGAGGTCTTCGGTGAGGGTTTCGTGTTCCCAGCCGCCGGCGTCGACAATGGCCTCGCGGCGCCACAGCCCGCAAGTGCCGTTGAAATTCATGAACAGGCCGTCGGCGCTGCGGGCGCATTGTTCGACGGTAAAGTGGGCATCGATGCCCATCGCCTGAGCCCGCGTGAGCAGGTTGGCGTTGCGGTTTAGATGTTCCCACCGGCCCTGGACCAAACCGAGTTTGCGATCCGTGAGCATCGGCTTGATCGCGTGGCGCAGAAAATCGGGCTTGGGTACAAAGTCGGCGTCAAAGATCGCGATGAAGGGCGCATCATTGCGCGCCATGCCAGCTTCGAGGGCGCCGGCCTTGAAACCCTCGCGACTGCCGCGCCGAACGTGGTGCGCATCGATACCGCGTGCGCGCAGGCCGGCGATGGCTTCATGACCGATGTGGCTGGAGTCGTCGGTGGAGTCATCGAGCAGTTGGATGCAGAGCCGATCGCGTGGCCATTCAAGGGCGCCGACGGCCGCCACGATGCGATGCACCACGTCGCGTTCATTGTACACCGGCACCTGCACCAGCACTGCAGGTAGGGCGTCGTCGCTGGGCAGGGGGGTGGCGTCTTCGGCGGCTTCGAGATCACGCTGGGCCTGCTCATGGCGCGCAAATACGCGCAGCAGCCACAAGGTGTGCAGGCCGTACACCACCAGGCACAGCATCGCCAAGCCGTAGATCAGGGCGGCGGTCCAACCGAGGATGGTCAGCGGGCTCATGCGGCGCCGTGCTCTGGTGCTGGTGGCGCCAGGCGTAGCTCACAGCGATGGTACTTGAGGATGGTGGTGATGATGGCCCAGCCGGCGCGGAAGACCGCATGCCAGTTGCCGGAAATTTTACTGACGCCGGCGGTGCGCTCACGCGGTTCTACCGCCACCTCGCGGACCCGCATCGAGAGTCGATAGGCTTTGACCTGCATCTCGGCGGTCCAGCCGAAGTTGGGGTCTTCCATTGCTAAGCGGGCCAGCGCTTCGGTGGAGACGCAGCGAAACGGCCCCAGGTCGGTGACAGCAACGCGATACAGCAGGCGCATCAAAATGGCCGAGACCATATTGCCCGTGCGCTGGGGCCAACTGAGCGCTCGTCGGGCAGCCGGGTCATGCGCGCGTGAGCCAATCACCAAGTCGGCGCAGCCAGCCAATACCGGGTCCACAATGTCGCGCATCCGGGTCAGATCGTCGGCGCCATCGGCATCGCAAAACACCACAGCCTTGGCCGAAGGCGGCACCGCAGCCAGGGCGGCCTGGCAGGCCGCGCCATAGCCGCGCACCGGGGCGTCTACCACCACCGCGCCAGCAGCGCGGGCAACCGCCGCGGTGTTATCGGTGCTACCGTTGTCACCGATGATCACCTGATCAACGCCCATGGCGAAGCAGTCGGCGATCACGGCGCCAATCGAGCCCTCTTCATCCAGGGCGGGCATAACCGCAACCAGTTGGATCTGCGCTTCCATGCGGCTCCTACGCACGGGATACCCGCACGTTTGCCGCGAGCATGGCAACTCAACAGGCCAGTCCAGCGCTGAGCAGCTCAGTTTAGAACAGCCCTCGCAGGAGGAAGTTGAGGGAGTTGAGGTCCGAGTGAGGGGGGAAGGGGTGGCCCTTACGTCGATCTGGCACGAGCTTGAGTGCGGAAGCCGCCCCGCGAGACCCGTGAAACGCTCTGAATGAACGCAGGGCCTTACCAGTTTCATAACTCATTCGGACCTCAACTCCCTCAACTTCCTCCTGCTAAGGCTGTCACCCCAGGTGGGCTGCCGGTGCGGCGTTTCCAGGCCCGGGTGAAGGCGCTGCGGGAGTGGTAGCCGCAGTCTGTAGCGACCTGCGCAATCGGGGTGCCGTTGCGTAACAGGGCTTCGGCGAGTTTGATCCGGCGGTCTTCGATCGCGCGGGCGGGGCCAACGCCGTAGGCCTTGGTGAAGAGGGCGTAGGCCTGGGCTCGGGCGAGGCCGGATGCGGCTATGATGCTCCGGGCGGTGAGGTCGCTGGTGATGGGGAGCCACAGCGCCTCAATCATGGATCGGATCGCTGGGCTCTGCTCGTCAAAGGACGTGTGGTCTTCGGCAACGATGCGGCGGATCAGTTCTTCGGTTTTGGTTTGGCGGTCGGCGGCGCGGCGGGCCTGTGCGGCGTCATCAAGCAGGCGCGCGGCCGGCAGCAGCGGCAGGGTGCCCCAGAGGTGACAGCCCTGCGCTTCGGCCCAGAAGTCGGCGTGACGGCTGAGGTAGCCGATGTCGAGGCTCATGCTACCGCGGCGGGCTTGCACGCGGTGGAAGGTAGCCGCCTTGATGACCGCGCCGTCGCCGGCTTGTAAGACCAGCTGGCGCTCGCGAAATTGGAGGGTCAGTGCGCCTTCGAGGCACAACAGGGCGGTTGGGTTTTCGTGAAAGTGCCAGCCCTGACCGAGGTGGGCTTGGTGGATGTCAACCGGACCGGGCGTGGCGTGGATTGTGCGCAGCTGCCCGGGCAGAGATTCAAGTCGGTGGATCAGCTTGCGCAGGCCACTTGGAAGACTGATGGGCTCAACCATGGTGGGTACAATTTGTCTGATGTCGATCAGATGAAATGGCTAAATTACCAAGACCTGGCTTGCATGCTGCTGACGCTCGGGCACGTGATGGCAGGAGCCCACGATGAGCACACCAGACCGGTTCTACCTCAACTCGACCACGGGTGACGATCAGGCTGCAGGAACCAGCCCGGATACGGCGTGGCGCAGTATCGCTCGCGCCAATAGGCAGGCCTTGCTGCCTGGTCAGCGGCTCTTGCTGTTGCCTGGTGTTCACCGGGGCAGCTTGCACCCAGCTTGCAGGGGTGACGAGTCAGCCGATCCGATCGTGATTGCCGGCATCGGCACTGAGCGCGCCGTAATCGAAGCCGAGTCAGGCGATGCGGTGGCCTGCGCCGATGTCGGCGGCCTGGCGATTCGGGATCTGGTGTGTCGTGGTCGTGGTGCCGAAAACGGCATCGCGATACGTAATGCGCTTTCGGGCGCGCGCGTGCTCAGCGGCATTGAGATCAGCAATTGCGATTGCAGTGGCTTCAGCAATTGCGGGATAGTAGTGCTCGGTTGCGCCAGCGACTATTCGCAAAGTGGCTTCGCGGGCGTTCGTATCACCGGTTCACGCTGTTGGGACAACCGCTATTACGGCTGCAAGCTCGATGCCCCCTGGGATGAAGCCGCCAATCGCCACGCACATCGCGATGTGGTGATTCGAAACTGCCAATTCTTCGATAATCGCGGCGATCCCAGTTACATGGAGAACCATTCCGGCAGCGGTTTGCTGATTGATGGCGTCGATGGTGCCTTGATTGAGTCGTGTAGCGCCTGGGGTAACGGTCTTGACTGTCATGCCACGGTTGGCGGGCCTTGTGGTATTTGGGCCCATGCGTGCAACCGAGCAGTTATTCGGCGCTGCGTCTCGCACCACAATGCAGCTGGCAGCTTGATTGACGGCGATGGCTTCGATTTCGACGCCGGGGTGACCAATTCGGTGATGGAGCACAATCTGAGTTACCACAATGGTGGTGCTGGCTACATGGTGTACGACTACGACCAGTCCCCGCGAGCGGTGGCCGGCAACGTGGTGTGCGACAATGTGTCGGTGGATGATTGCCGCCACAATTGTTGGTACGGCGCGATCCATGTGTTCGCGCATCATCCGGCGGGCATCTGCTCCATTCGCATCACCGACAACCGCGTCTTGCTGACAGCGCCCGATGCCACCGCGCGTGATCGCGCCATCGCGGCCGCCCTGGCCTGCCATCACAGTCACGGTGCCACAATACTCGGCAATCATCTGGAGGTGATTGGCAATGCCTACGCGTTGCGCGGTGGGGCCAATCGTGGCGCGCTCGTGGGCAGCAATCATCTGTCGGTGGTGGGTGACCATCCGGTGGTGCGGTGGGATGACCGTGACTACCCCAGTTATGCCGCGTGGTGTGCCGAGACCGGGTACGGCGAGGTGCAGGCATGAACGTTGCAAGTTTGAACCAAGTTGGTGGCCACATTGCCTCGGTGGCCGCCCGGCAACGCCACCCCTTGGTGTTGCTGTGGCGCATGCTCGGTTTGCGGTGGTGGCAGCAGGCTTTCTTGGTGGTGATGTTGGCGTTGAAGAACATGGCCGACTGGGCGTGGCCGGTCGCCGTTGCGGCTGGCATCGCGCTGCTGGAGAA
>JAQIBG010000266.1 GCA_027859175.1 Planctomycetota bacterium
CGCCCTCGCGTCCTCGCGCCCTCGCGTTACCACCCACCAGCAAGCCAGTGCGCACTCGGTGGGCACCAGCGACGCTGAGCCTTGAGCGGCTCGGCCGAGGCCTTCTGATGGTCAGATGCGCTTGCTGTTCGCCATTCTGGGTTGCCTGTTGTTTGCTGTGCCGGCAGCGGCGATGAGTGTTGATGAGTTGGTGCAGGCCATCGTGGAAGAAATTCCTGAAGATGAATTGCTCGAACCCGGCAGCACGGTGCTGGCTGAACGGCTGGATGCCTTAGCTGGCGACGAGTTCGGCCTTGATCAGAGTGGGATTCTCGACCTGCGCCTGCGCACTGCCGAGGCCTGGCTCGACGCTGGGTACCCCGGCAAGGTTATTGAAATCGTGCGCCCGCTGCTCGACGACTTGGCCGAAGACGAACCCGAGCGTGAACGCGCCGGCCTCGCGCTGGTGGCCGCCTGGGGCGTGCGCCTCGAACAAAGTGAAGACCCGACCAAAGAACCCGACGCGCAACAAGCCTTGGCTGAGATTGGCAGCTTTGCGCCGATCGTTGAAGCACGCGCCCTGAGCGTGAACGCGCAACGACTGATGGCAGAAGGCGACCACGCCGCTGCGCTCGATACCCTCGACCAAGCCCTCGCCTTGCTCAAAGACGGCACCGCCCGTAGCCGGGTGCCAGTGTACGCGCTGCGCGTGCTCGCGATGGAAGCCGCCGAGATCGACCCTGCCGAGATCGATGCCTGGTTCGATGAACGCAAAGACGACCCAGCCGTGCCGCTGGTGCGCAGCGCCCTGCTCACCGACGGCCAAAAGCTGGTCGGCCAGGCAGCCCCGGCCGTAACCCTGCCCTACGCCGACCGCGAGGGCAAATGGACACTCACCATGGAACACGGCCGCCCAGTGCTGCTGTACTTCTTTACCACCTGGGCCGACACCTGCGTGCAGGTGACCCAGGCCCTGGTGCAATTGCAGGCCACCAACAAAGACATCGACATCGTGGCCATCAGCCTCGACACCAAAGACACCATCGGCCGCCTCGGCGATTATCGCGCCCGCTTCGGTATTGAGTTTCCGATCACCGGCGAAGTGCTCGGCTGGGATGGCGAGATCGATGATCAGTTTCACGTTGAAGCGATTCCGCACCTGGTGCTGATCGGCCCCGACCGGCGCATTGCCGCGGTCGACCTGATCGGCAGCGACACCCAAAACACTCTCAAGTTGCTCGAGCAGGCCCTGCAAGCGCAGGCACCCGCCCCGGCCGACCCCGGCGCCGCTGGCGCGGAGGATATCCCATGAGCACACGTCACGGCGGCGGCTTCATCCGCTTCATCATCGGCATCGCGGTACTCGCCGTATTATTAATTGTAGGCTGGGGCATCTTCGCCAACTGGAAACGCAGCGGCGAAGTGAACGCCCACGTGCTCGACAAAGGCTGGTGGGACGTCAGCAAAGAAGAAGCACAACCCTTGGTGCAAGAAGCCCGCGATTGGGCCATCGCCAAGAAGGAAGAAATCTGGGGCGACGGCGGCCTCGTTGATCAGTCCGAAGACTGGCTCGAAGACTGGCGTGAGCGCGAAAGCGAGCGCAACCAAGAAGGCCCTGTCGCCTCGCAGCACAGCAAAGCCGAAAACCCGAACATGCAGCCCGATAGTGCCACGCCCACCCAGCGCAGCACCGACACTGCCACGACAGCAGGTGCAGCAGCAGCAGATGCCACGGCCAAAGACTCGGCCGCCGCCGCCGACACCGGTCCGTCACCGGCCACCACCCGCCTGGAAGAGCGCATCCACGCCGCCGAGCAACATTTCGCCGAAGGGCTTGAAGACTTCCGCGCCGCCAATCCCGAAGACGGCTGGACCGATGAACGCGTGGCTCATTACGACAGCGCGCGCTCCCACTTCATCCAAGTGCGGCGCATCCTCGTCGAAGAAAACGTCTCTGAAGATTACGCCCTCATGGACGACGCCAACCCACGCACGGTCAAGCAAACCCGTGAGCTAGTACTGCTGAATCAGAAGTTGTTGTACGACGCCAATAAATCCGGGTCGTTTTAGTCGACCTTTGGTTCCCGCAGGCCTCTCAGCCGCGGGAACCCAGCCTTAACCGCCGTGCCTCACATCTCCGTTGAATGCTTAGCGATCAACTGATCCGCCAAATGACCACGATCGGTGGCACGTAGCCGTTCCACGTAGCTCGGCAGTTGCCCACGGGTGTGCAAGGGGCCGCCTTCGTTCATCACGATCCACATCGGATCCTGCGGGTGGGTAGCGGTGCGCATCATCGTCCCCATCCAGTCATCAAGCTGGCGCAGGCCGATACCAACCAAGTCAGGACGCTCTGGGGCCAGATCGTGCTGTTCGTGGGGGTCGTTCTTAATGTCAAACACCATGACATCGGGGAACAGGTGGTAGCCATCGTGATAGCTGCGCACCATCACGTAATCGTCCCAACGCACCATGCGCTGGCAACTCCACGCGCCTTGACTGCACACCAGATAGTCGCGGCCAATGGTATCGGCCGTGCCCTTCAGCAGCGGCTCCGCGCTGATCGCATCCCAGCTGTCGAGACACTCGCCGCCTGAGATCGTGACCGCCGCCGCGGCAACATCGAAATGGTGAATCAAGGCATCGGTGGTTTGCCCGGCCTGGGCATCGGTCACACCCGGCCAGCGCACAATCATCGGCTGATGACAGGTAAACTCGTCGGCGGTTTGGTGGTCGCCATAAATGTTGAGTTCGCCAAGATTCTCGCCGTGGTCGGTGGTGATGATGATCGCGGTATCCTCGTACACGCCGAGTTCCTGCAGCTTGGCCACGATGCGCCCCAGCGCCTCGTCAGCCCACTTCACGCCGGCGTCGTAGCCGTCGAACATGGCGCGGGCCGCTGCCATCGAATCGATCTGCGTAGGCTGCGCTGGGAAATTGTCTTTCATCCAGCCTGAGCCTTCATGGAACCCGCACACCTCTTGCGCTGAGTGCGGACCGAGACCGGCCCAGTGCTGCTGGCGAATCTCCTCGCTGTACCAAGTTGGCAAAGGATCGTCTTTTAAACTGTCGATGAGTTCGGCCGGCGCGCGGTACGGCGTGTGGGGGTCCCACAGATTCACGTGCAAGTACCAGTTGTCGTCGGCGCCCTTGCGCTCGAGCCACTGCTCGATGCACGGCGCCACTTCCTCGGCCGATTCGTTGCCGCCCTTACCCACCGGGTTGTGAATCTCGTTGAAACCACAGAAGAACTGCAGCGCGGAATGGCGTTCACCGAAGGGTGAAATCTGCGCGGTGTAGTACCCCTGTTTGCGCAGCTGCATCGGCATGCTGTTGCGCGCCAAGGCCGACGAAAATCCCCGACTCTGCCCCTCATGGAAGGGGTCCGAAGCCACGCCGCCATGGTTGATGACGCCGGTATGGATACCATGGCGGCACTGGTAAATAGCGGTGCGAGAGGGCAGGCACGGCACATCGGTGGCGTAACAATTATTGAAGCGCAGGCCCTGAGACGCCACGCGGTCAATGTTGGGCGAGGTCTGCCGGTGATAACCGTAGCAGCCGAGGTGGTCGGGGCGCAGCGAGTCGATGTCTACGTAGAGAATGCGCATGGAGGTTTCCTTCAGCGGGTGCTACTGGCAGCGACATCTGGAGCGACGTCGTCAGCAGTAGCGGCCTGGATTCGTTCGATACTGGCAAGCAAGGCGGTGGCGATGTGCTGTTCGGCAGCGACCGGGTCGGGCACCCAACTGCGCGCCACCGCCACAGCGCCGAGCAGGCGGCCATTCGCGACAATGGGCACAGCGCAGCGCTGCACCCCCCACGCATTGAGGTCTTGATCACGTGCCACGCCTGTGACTTCAGCGGCAGCGAGCAGCGCGCGCGCCTCGTTCTGATCCAGCGGCAGCGGCTTGCCGGCACGGTAGGCCCAGGGCTCAGCCGGCATCGCGTGGCCACCCCACACGCAAGCGATCTGCGCCAGCGCATCGAGCTCGCGCAGATCGCGCTCGAAGCCAACCCGGGCCTGAATCGTCACGCCTTCGGTCTCGGGGGCACAGCGATCGATCATCACCATGGTCGCATCCCACCGGTATAGCTCGGCCGTGGCGCCCACCGCGTCGGCCAGGGCTGGCAAGGCCGCCGCAGCGGCTGCGCGCCAATCAGACGCGTGCTGCCACGGCACCAAGCGCTGGAGCGCATGATAGCGCTTCGATACCGGATCGCGCGCCACCACCCCGGCGTGTTCGAGCGAGGTCAGCAAGCGCAGCACCGAGGTCTTCGGGTAGCCGGTATCAGCAGCAATACGCTCCAGACCACAACGACCATCGCGAACCAGCAGGCGCAATACCTCCAGGCCACGGCTGAGCGCGGGTGCCGGATCTGATTCCATATACGGTGTTTAATTCCATATACGGAACATGCAAGCGCCGACCTAAGCCCGCTCCACTGTGAACCACCACCCCCAAGGACGACCGGAACATGCTTCAGACACCGGGCTTGGCCCGCCACACTGCACATCGTGATTCTTGAAGCCAGCAATCTCAGCAAACGCTTCGGCCCGTTTCAGGCCCTGCATCAGGTCTCGCTCAGCCTTGAAAAGGGCGAGATCGTTGGCTTCCTCGGGCCCAACGGCGCCGGCAAGTCAACCACGATGAAAATCCTGGCCGGCTTCCTGGCCCCCTCCGGCGGCGAGGCCACGATCAACGGCTTTAACCTGCGCACGCAGCCGCTCGAGTGTCGCCGTCAGATCGGCTACCTGCCGCAGGAACTGCCGCTGTACAAAGACATGAAGGTCACGAGCTACCTCGATCACGTGGCGCGGCTCAAGGGCATCGATCGCTCGCAACGCCGCCGCGAAGTGGTGCAGGCCGTGGAGCGTGCCCACCTGCACGAAGTTCAAGGCCGGCACATCCACAAGCTCTCGGGTGGCAACCGCCAGCGCGTGGGCCTGGCCCAAGCCCTGATCGGCACCCCGCCGATCCTGGTGCTCGATGAGCCGCAGGCCGGTCTCGACCCAGCCCAGGTCGCCAACTTCCGCGAATTGATCCGCTCGCTCGCTGCCGAACACACCATCCTGCTATCCACCCACATCCTGGCCGAAGTTGAGGCCACCTGCTCACGCGTGGTGGTGGTAGACCGTGGCCGCGACATGCTCAACGAACCCATCGCCGATCTGCGTCGCCGCAGCCGGCAGGTGCGCAAGCTCCGCGTGCGTATCATGGATGACGACCTGCAGCCGCTCCAGACCGCGCTTACCGCCTGCGACTGGGTTGCAGCCTGCGAGCTCGACGATGACGGCCTGCTGGTTGAAGTCAGCGAAGGCCATCGCCGTGAACTGGTCGACCTGATCCAAGCCAATGGTGGCCTGCGTGAACTCGCCGAACAGCGCCGTAGCCTGGAAGAAGTATTCCGCGATCTGATCGGCCAAGCGCCGCAAGAGGATGCCGCATGAAGCTGATGCTCCCCGTGATGTGCCTACTCCTCTGCGCCTGTAGCAGTTCCGAGCGCAGCAGCGCGCCGGCTCAGCCCGAAGCCACGCCGGCCACAAGCCACGCCGCGCCCCCCTCGGCCGACTTCAAAAACCTCCAGGTGCGCCAGTCCAAATTGTTGCCACAGCTCACCGCGCCCGGCCAACTCTCGGCCAGCACCAAGGCCACCCTCCGCATCGAAGCCGATGCCATCATCAGCGCCTTCCACAGCATCGAAGCCGATCCCGCCGCCAGCCCCAGCGACATCAGCCGAGCACGCAACGAGCGCAAGAACCTTGAAGCCATGAGTGCGCTCTACTTGGCGGAGTAATAGAGGTCCTGGGTCCTGGAACGCCTGCAAGCAGGCTTAGACGCGGGGCTGGCCGCCCCGTACCCCGCCCAAAGACCGGCGCACAACAGGCTGTCCCCACGACCCAAGCGCCGTCAGGCACGTCCCAGGACCTAAGGCGCCCACAGGGCGCCTACTCCCAGGCGTCGCGAGTGCGCTGCCGCATCACCATATCAAAATAGCTGCCACCCTTGCCCTTGGCCATGAGCTCGGCGTGGGTTCCCTGCTCTACCACGCTGCCTTGATCGATCACTACGATCACGTCGGCATTGTGGATCGTCGATAAGCGATGCGCGACCACGAATGTGGTGCGGCCGGCGAATAATTCTTCCATCGCTTGCTGGATCAACTGCTCCGACTGGGTGTCGAGGTTCGATGTCGCCTCATCCAAGATCAAGATCTTGGGATCAGCCAAAATCGCGCGAGCAATCGACAAGCGCTGGCGCTGGCCGCCAGACAATTTGACCCCGCGCTCACCGATCACGCTATCAAAGCCCAGCGGCAACTCCTCGATGAACTCGAGGGCATTGGCACGTCGAGCGGCGTCGAGCAGTTCGGCCTCAGACGCGTCGCGCCGCGCATAGGCGATGTTCTCCCGCACCGTTCCATCAAACAGGAAGGTCTCCTGCTGCACAATCGCCAGCAGGTCGCGATACTCGGTGAGCCGATAATCGCGAAGATCCTTACCGTTTATGCTGATGCGACCAGCGCTTGGGTCGTGATAGCGCGCGAGCAAATCGGTCATGGTGGTTTTGCCCGCACCGGATGGCCCGACAAAGGCCACCAAGCTCCCGCCCGGCACGCGTAGATTGATACTCTTGAGCACCAGCTTGGTATCAGGCGGCAACTCCACCGGCGTGCCATCGAAAGACTCTTCGCCATAGGCAAAGTCAACCTGCTCAAACGCGATCTCGTCGATGCGGCTGGGGGCCCCGGCCGCGGCTGGGCGGTCGGGCTTCTCCTGCGGCCGCTCAAGCACCTCGTAGACGCGCTCCATCGCGGCCAACGACCGCTGCGTTTCGCTCATCGAGTTGACGATCAAAAACACCGGGTTGAGCACCTGAAACGACAGCATTTGAATGGTGATGATGCCACCAGGCGAGAGCTCATCGCGCAACACCAACCAACTGCCGATCGCCATGATCGACAAGCCCGTCAGCGGCATCAATAATTCCCAGAACAGATGCAACACCTGCTGCACCGCGCGCGCCCACAATTGCTTGCGAATCGCGGTGTGATGCCCAACCGCGTATTCCAGCTCTTCTTTGTGCTCGCGAGCAAAGGCGCGCACCACGCGCACGCCACCAAAGGTTTCAGCGACGCGCCCATCGATACGCGCCCGGTCTTCGCCCATCGAGCGATAGATCGGCCGCACCGTGCGCAGCATGCGGTTGTACAACAGGCCGCAGCCAACCAATAGGAACAGCGCCACCAGGGTCACCTGCCAGCTGATCATGAACAGCACGATCGAGGTCAACAGCAGACGGATCACCGCAGCCAGCGGCGACAGCACCGCCTGCTGAACCAGGCCAATGGTGTTGTCCACATCGGTCGACAAGCGGCTGATCACCCCACCCGATTTCATCTCGTGCAGATCACCCAGAGGCAACCGCACGATGTGCTCGTAAAGCTGCGAGCGCAGACGGAAGGTGACCTGCGCGTTGAGCTTCTGCATCGCCAAATTGCGCATCAGGCCGAGCAGGCGCCCAATCACGATCACCACCAAGGCCGCTGCCGCCAAGGCCACCAGCCACGCACCACGGCCCCACTCGGCCGGTCGCGGGAACCAAGCCGGCAAATGAGCGCTCCAGTCGTCGGTGGCCACCATGTCGAGCATGCGCCCACTGGCCCACGGCATGAACAGATCCATCGCCGAAATGATGAGGCCAACCACGGTCAAACTGATTAGGCGCGAGCGATACGGACGCAGCCATTGATAGTAGCGACTCAAGTAGCGCCGGCGGGTGCCCTTGTCTTTGCGCAGGCGCCCGCGATCGAGCCAATCCTGATCGCTAGCCAAGCCGGTATCGGCGGTCTCGGGCAAGGGCTTCTTCGCCTTCTTGCGCCGCTTGGCCCAATGCTCACGAAACATCGCATAACGACGCCGGCTGCTGGGCTCACGGTAAATGGCCTCGCGTTCCGGGTCATAGCCATGCTTGCCG
>JAQIBG010000316.1 GCA_027859175.1 Planctomycetota bacterium
CCATTATCTCCCCTCACTCGGACCTCAACTCCCTCAACTCCCTCCTGCTAGTTCTTATTCAAACCTCAACCGCAGCCGCAGTCGCTGCCGCAGTCGGTGGCGCCTTCGCTTTGGATCGACAGGCCGTGGGCTTGGGCTTGTTCGAACCACCATTCGGGGGTAGTGCCGAGGGTGGTCAGGTAATTACCGACCATCACCGCGTTGATACCCGTGGTGAAGACCTCGCTTAAGCGGTCACCGAATGTGACCTCCTTGCCGCCGGCTACCATGATGCTGGTGCTGGGCAGGAAGAAACGGAAGGTCGCCAAGGTGACCAGGGCTTCGTCGCAATCGACCGGGCTCTTGTCTTCAAAGCCGGTGCCCTCAAGCGGGTTGAGGAAGTTGACCGGAACCATGTGCGGCTCGATGAAGCGCAATTGCTCAGCAAACTCGATGCGCTGATCCTTGTTCTCGCCCATGCCGATGATGCCGCCCGAACACAGCTTCATGCCCGAGTTCTTGACGAACTCGATGGTGCGCATGCGCTCTTCAAAACTGTGCGAGGAGCAGGTCTCGTCAAAGAAGCTGCGCGCAGTTTCCAGGTTGTGCCCGTAAACCTTGACGCCCGCGCCCTTGAGGCGATCGGCTACATTTTGGGTTTCCAGGATACCGAGGTTGACGTCAGCGCGCACCGCGCCGCTTTCAATCAACTTCGACACGCTGTCGCAAATCATGTCGAGCTGGCGGCCTTCTTTGACGCCCTTCCAGGCGGCCACGAGGCCCAAGGCGCCAGCGCCATTCTGCGCTGCCGACTCAGCCGCCGACACGATGTCGTCGTCTTCCATCCAGCGATACTTGTCGTAGTCCACATTGGCCGAACCCGAAGCTTGCGAGCAATAGCTGCAGTTCTCACTGCAGCCGCCGGCCTTGGCGTTGAGAATCGAGCAGGCGTGCACCGTGGTGCCAAGGAAATGCGTCCGAATACGCTGGGCGCCCGCAAACAGGGCCGCGGCCTCGTCGGTACCGGGCGCAATGTCAAGCATGCTGCGCGCTTCAGCGGCAGTGAGCTCGCGCTCAGCGGCAATGATCGCATCGGCGATAGCAGTGATTTCAACAGCGCTGGGAACGGTGCTCGTGGCAACCATGGGCCTCTCCTTGTGAGCGCGGAAGCATAGCGCCGTTCGCGGCGGTGGAAGTGCCTCAATTGCCCATCCTGTATCCATGCACGCGGCTGATGGCGCACGCCCCATCGCCAACCACAGGCTATCGCAGCAACCGCCTTCCCTCGCCAGCGCCGAGCCTACTCTGCCAACATGGCGACCATCATCCCCGTCAATGGCATCCAGCCCCAAGTCCCCGATTTTCTCGCACCAACGGCGACCCTCGTTGGCGACGTGCGCATGGGCGCCGAGTGTTCGGTCTGGTTTGGCGCGGTGCTACGCGGCGACATCAACTACGTAGAACTCGGCGATCGCGCCAACGTGCAAGACAACTGCGTGCTGCACGTATCCCAAGCGCGCCCCTGCGTGATCGGCGCGCGCACCTCGCTCGGCCACTGCGCCGTGGCCCATGCCTGCGTGGTTGGGGAAGACTGCCTCCTGGGCATGAATAGCGTCGTGCTTGATGGCGCCGTGGTTGGCGATGGCTGCCTAGTCGCCGCCGGCTGCGTGGTATCTGAAGGCATGCACGTGCCGCCGAACCACTTGGTCGCGGGGCTACCCGGACGCATCATCAAGCCGCTCAAGCCTGAGCTGCAAGCGCGGATCCGAAAGATCAACGGCGACTACGTGGCCTACCAGCAACTCTACCCTGAGATCCTGGCTGCAGCCCAGGCCGACTGACGTCGTGCTGCGCTGGCTTCTGCTGCTCTCGGCCCTGGGCGCCCTCCAGGCTGCACAAGCGCCACGCGGCGCTGAAACGGGCGTGCTACGCCACGACCCCCTGTTGCGGCCCGGCCTCGCATTGCGTCTCGACCTCCAGGTCAGCAATCCCGATGGCGCGCGCCAAGTGGTGATTGCCGACCTGCGCCAAGGCGATCGCGTCATCGCGCGCCAAGGCCTGTCGTTAGACAGTGCGGTGCAATTGGATCGCGGCATCAGCTTATTCTTGATGATCCCGTCCGATTTGAGCCCGGAGCCGGCCACCCTGCAGGTTCACATCGAAGGCGGCAGCGATCGACCCCTGGAATTTATCCGCAACATTCCGAGCTGGACCGGCGCGCGCGAACAGCTCGCCACGATCAGCCGTCAACTCGCCGCCACGGCCGGTAGCGATGAACAGATGCTGTGGGTAGAGCAGGCCCAGCTGGCGGCACAAGGCACCCCCGACTTGGCCGACCTGGCCATGGTGTCAAGCCGCCTCGCGCTGCTTAGCGAGCACGCCCAGCGCGCGCCACTCGAGCCAAAGGCCTCGGTTGAATGGGCCCTGCGCTGCCCAATCGACGCCAGCGTGCAGCCAGTACGCATCCACATGCCTGCCGGCACACCAGTTGCCCTGGTCCACGTCTTACGCGGCCTACCGCGCACCCCGAGCAAAGATCGCTGGGACGAACTCCCCCGCAGCTGGCGCGATGCTGCAGCGGCTGCGCAGCTGACACTGGTTGAGTGGTACCCGGCCGGTGATCGCCACTGGCACGGCATCGCCCAGCGTCGCTTTTCTGTGCTGGCACCACAGATCATGCGCAGCCCAGCCCTGCGCGGGCTGCCACAAGTGTTGCTCGGTGCCAACAGCGGCGCCCAGGCCGCGCTCAACCTAGCCGGGCGCTATCCTGAACGCTTCGCAGCAGTGGGCTTGGTCACCCCGAGCACCTGGTTCGACCCCACCGAAGCACGCCTGAGACCGGAGCTGGCAACCTGGCTTCAGGCCAGCGATTCGCCGCGGGCCGCGGCGGCCAGCTTGCACCCGAGCCCCGTGACCCTGATCGCAGCGCAGGATGGGGTTTGGGATCTTCTCGCCCAGCGCCACCTCGACAGCTGGCGCCGGATGCCCAATGCCGAGGCCATGTGGCCCTGGCTAGCAGCCCAAGCCACCATTGCGCGCCCGCCGCGACAGCATGCCCAGTTTCAGATTACCCAGCCAGGACGCTACGGCCCAGTGCTGGTGCACCGGCTCAGCACCTGGGGCCAAGCAGCCCACCTCCGCCTCGACGCAGGCCAACTCAGTGGCGATGGGTTGGCGGTCCTCGAATGGGCTGACTCAAGCCCGCGCCCCCAGCTCGCCATACCCGAGGCCAGCTGGGGCCGCACAACGCGGCGCGGAGCAGCCAAGCAAGATGGGCAAACCTGCGGCCCGCTCGCCGGCTACGCCCAGAGCTCCTTTGCCGTGGTGATCGGCAGCGCTGGGAGTGTGGCAGCACGCGAATCAGCCCGCAGCTTGGCCCAAGCATTTTTAGACGACTGGGTGGCCCATGCCCAGGGCGCGCCGCCATGGTGCTTCAGCAACGATACCAAGCGCGAGGCCATTACCGGGGCCGCGCAGCATCTCGTGTTGGTTGGCAATGCTGAGAGCAACCCGCTGATTGCCGACCTGATCGAACGCGGAGCCCTTGGCCTGCAATGGAATCAACGCAGCATCGGCCACAATGGGCGCAGCTTCAGGCCTGGCCCCAAGCTGGCCGTAGCCGTATGTCGACCGCATCCTGATGATGCCACACGCCTAGTCGTAATCTTGTCGGGCGCGGCCAGCTGGCAACGCGGCGGCGCTTCCTTGCCGCTAGCCGGACTCGGCGACTACGCCCTGATCCCGCAGCCCGGCTACAGCAGCCTCGACGGCACCCACGAACCGCTGTTCGGCCTGTTCGACACGCACTGGCGCTAGGCAGAGGAAAAAGCAGCGAGCACAATCGCGATCCGAGACCGCCGCTCAGGGTCCTACGCTAATAGCGTCGCACCGGGCGAATATCATCGAGTGTAACGATCTGGGCGTCTTGCCCCGCCTCAATCGGGCTGATGATCCGATAGCGCGCCTTGCCGTCGCCCTGCCGGGTCCACACGATCAAATGGCCATCTTTATCGCGATCGGTGCGCCACAGGTCGACAAAGGGATCGCGCGTCAGCTTGTTGACCGCCTTGAGTTCGGCCTCATTGAGCCCGAGCCGGGGATCGTAGCGATCACAACCACCAGACACCGCCAGGGCGCCCACAGCCAAGAGAACAAGCGCAATCCGCATTGCCGGATGGTGGCAGCCAGCCAGCCGTACTCCAGAGGAAAGGATCGCTGCGCGCCGCCGGTATCGCAGGCAGCGCACCGCTAACTCGCGGAGCACCCCAAGCTACTCGGCGCTGCTGTGCGCCGCCGCCACAATCAAATGCCACCACGCGTAGGCCAAGCGCGCCTGCCCCTCGGCGCTGAGTTCTTGCTCGTCGTTCAACCACTGCGGCGCCAGCACGGGCCCCTGATGATCGATCTGAACCACCCCCGCGGCGTCATGACTCAGGATCGCCGCGGTATCGTACAGGAACTCACGCTTCCCCAGCCGGCTCGCCGCCGCCTCGCGCACAAAGTGATTGAAGGCGTTGCGCTGGAAGTTGTTGCGCGGCTGGAGCGGCACCGTGGTCCACACCCACACCGTATCAGGATAGGCCTCGCGCAAGCCATCCATCATCGCCTGATAAAACGCAAAAGCGACGCGGCTGTCGCGCGGATGGAGCACCGGCCGCGTCTCAATTTGACTGATCGGCCCGCCGCCCAAGGGCACCGAGGCCGTGGTGTTCACGCCGGTGGTTTTGACCCCGGGCAACTCGATCGGATAATTGCCGGCGATCTGTTGGCCGCCGCTGCCGGCGCCACGACCCGCGTTGCGACCCGCCGCAATCGAATCGGTCATCACGCTCTCGAGGCTCACCGTGGCCGCGCGCAATTCGAAGCTGGCGCGGTAGACCTCGTAGGCCACCTCCACCTCGCGCCCGTCACTGATGTCGCCGGGCGAAAAGCACAGCACACCGAGGCTAATCTTGGCGCCAAAATCCTGACGCCCCATGCGCTTGCCAAAGCTCGCGATACGCGAGTCGGGTCGGCGCGAATTGCCGTCTCGATAATAGCCCAAGCCACCACGCTTGAGCCAGCTAGCCCCCGGCGCCTTATCAAAGCGCAGGGCGTAGGTGTCACTGTCGTCCGCCAAGGCCTGGATCGCGTCTACCACTATGCGATCGCGTGGCCCATGGCCCATCGCCACGCTCAGGGCGCGCGCAGCATCCAGTTCGGCGCTGCTCCACTCGCCAGCCACAGCATGGCGGTGATCAAAGCTGCCAGATACCGCGAGCGCGGTGCGCATCGTAGGTGCTGTAGGTGCCGGTTCATCGGCACCCCACACGGCACCCATCACCACGCCGGCCAGGGCCAGACGCACAAGACAAGACAGAAGATCCATACCACCGAGGCTAAACGCCTTCAGCCTCGGTTCACTGGAGAATTGTGGCCTGCCCGCCCGATGTCGCCCGGGGTCAGATACCCAGCGCGCTGCACTGGGCCTTCTGCACCGCGGCAATGCCCTGTTCGGCGCTGTCGAGCAGGGCATTGAGCTGGGCACGATCGAACACGCCCTTCTCGCCGGTGCCCTGCACTTCTACCAATCGATCGCCGCGCATCACCACGTTCATGTCGACCTCGGCGTTCGAGTCATGAATGTAGTCGAGATCGCAGATCACCTCGCCTTCACACACGCCCACCGAAATGGCCGCGAGTTGGCCAAGCAGGTAGTGCTCGGGGCCGCTGGTGCCCTGCTTCTCAGCGAGCACGCGCAGCGCATCATAGAGCGCCACCCAGCCGCCAGAAATAGCCGCGGTACGGGTGCCGCCGTCAGCCTGCAGCACGTCGCAGTCGATCACGATTGACACTTCGCCAAGCTTGCTCAGGTCAACCGCGGCGCGCAGGCTGCGGCCGATCAGGCGCTGGATCTCGGTCGAACGGCCGTCTTTCTTGCCGATCTCGCGGCGCTTACGGCCACCCCCGGTTGAGCCCGGCAGCATAGCATACTCGGCGGTCAGCCAACCCATGCCGGTATCACGCAAAAACGGCGGCACCGACGACTCAATCGTAGCGGTGCAAATAACCTTGGTCTCGCCGAAGCTCGCGAGGCAACTGCCGGCCGGGTGGCTGATGTAATCACGTTGGAAATGGTACGGACGCATGGGAGCTCCCTCAGCGCAAGGCGCTGCGGCTAGGACAAAAAGAAATAAAAAAGGGCCGTGGGCTCAGTTGATCGGTGCCTCGGCGCGAGCTGCTGCCAGCACCTCATCACGATCGTCAGCCATCAGCAAACGCATCACCGCTTTCTGGGCATGCAGACGGTTCTCGGCTTGATCGAACACCACGCTGGCCGGGGCCTCAATCACCTCGGCGGTGATCTCTTCGCCGCGATGCGCCGGCAGGCAGTGCAGAACCTTGACGCTGGGATCGGCCTTGGCCAGCAAGCTGGCGTTGATCTGGTAGCCACTGAAAGCCGCCAAACGCTTGTCGCGCTCGGCCTCCTGGCCCATCGAGGTCCACACATCGGTATACAAGACGTGCGCGCCAGCCACGGCGCGATCGGGGTCGTGCACTTGCACCACCGAATTGCCCCAGTGTTCGCCAAAGGCGGCCTGATCGCGTTCGGTAAAAGCGTAGGCTTCTGGGCAGGCCAGCACAAAGCTGCTGCCAAGCAACACGCAGGCACGCGCCAAGGAGCGAGCCACGTTATTGCCGTCGCCAATGAACACGATGCGCAAGCCATCAACGCGGCCAAAGTGCTCAAGCACCGTCAGCATGTCGGCCAAGGCTTGGCAGGGATGGGCTTCGTCGCACAGGCCGTTGATCACCGGGACGCTGCCGCTCTCGGCCAACTTGCGCACATTGCTGTGCGCGAAGGTGCGGATCATGATGCCCTGCACATAGCGGCTGAGCACGCGCGCCACGTCTTCAACGGCCTCGCGCTGACCGAGGCCCACCTCGTCTTTGGAGATGTACAGCGCATGGCCGCCCAACTCGCTCATGCCAACTTCAAAGCTGACGCGGGTACGCAGGCTCGGCTTCTCAAACAGCATGGCCAGATGCTTGCCGGCCAGGGCGCTTTCACGCACGCCCTGGGCACGACGCTTCTTCAAGTAAACCGCCAAGGACAGCAGATCCTTGAGGTCTTCGGGTTCGAGATCGAACAGCGAAATGAAATCTTTGCCAATCATGAGAAAATACCTCTAGCCCGCATCCTTGTCCAAACACAGCTCGGTACCGATAC
>JAQIBG010000363.1 GCA_027859175.1 Planctomycetota bacterium
CGGCAAATCCACTGAAGCCATCATCGCCAATCATGATAACCGGCAGCCACTGTTTGATGGCCCGCACCGCTGCCATGGGTGCCCCCGGCACCAGACGCCAGCACCAAGCAGCAGCGGGCAGCGGTGCTGGCCATCAAACAGTGGCTGCCGGTTATCATGATTGGCGATGATGGCTTCAGTGGATTTGCCGTCCGCGACGACGGCAGCATCAACGAAGACCCCAACCAAACCCTGCTCGGGGCCGACATGGGCGCTGCAGCGGGCAATGTTTTCGCTGGCCTTGGTGCCCAGGGAGCCGAGCAGAGCGTGCTCACCGGCATTGCCATCGCCTATACCATTCACAGCCCCGGCACGCCGCCGCGCACAATCCGCCGCTGGCTCTACGACCAACCCGGCCCCAGCCAACGGAACGAGGCTTTTGTTGAAAACAGCTTCACCGAGGCGATGCGGTTTGAGCGCGCAATTATTTTGATGGCCCCTACCGATAGCGTGATTCTTCCATGCATCATTCCCGACTGGCAGATCCAAAAAATGGCGGTGGCCTCCGAGCGCGCCAATGGTGACACCATGGTCGGCATGCTTGAAGCCATCCGCGACGGCGACGAGCGTGCCCAGCGCAATCATTTCGAACGCCTACAGACGATACCAGGGCCGCTATACTCGTGGCAGTGGCTGCGGCGCGCCTGGAGCCCCAGTAAAATGGCGTGGCACATCACCAGCCCGCAGATCGCCCACCAGGGCCTGCGCCTGCTACCCGCAAGCGATGGCACCATCGATGTTGGCATGGGCTTTGACATTCTCTGCAACACCATTGGCATCACCGCCGAGCTCAACGCTGCCAACAGTGCTCAGTTACGCATCCAGCAAGGCACCCTCGACACCTGGGCTGAAACCATGGCCGTCGGCTTTGATGACCACGGCATCGGCGCCAATGCTGCGCGCGCACTGTATGCCAGCGACACGCCATGGCGCCTGATCGCCAACGCCGAGGCACTCGCGCAGGCAGAGCTAGATAAAGACCTCGCCACGCTGATTCGGGCCGACCTTGAACTGGGCCTGGCTGCAATAATCCCGGATGGACCAGCCGAGGGCATGTGGTGGCGCATCGACCCGCGCACCGGCTCATGCCTGGGGATGACAAGCGGGCGCGGCAACGCCCTCACCGAATATATCGCCAAACTGCAGAGCATCGCACTCAGGGCTTATATCCGCGTCCAAAACAAACGCGGCTTTAACGTCACGGCCTGCATCGCGTGCTGGATGAAGTTTGTTGTCACCACCTTTGGCGGCCAGCTCAGTACCGGCCCCATTGGCGAAAAGCTGATCGGCAAAGCATGCAACAAGGTCTGCGATGCGGCCGGCTTCCAGGGGCCACCATGAGCAATCACCACCGCACCAGGAACTGCACCATGCGCATGCTTATTCTCGCGTGCTTGACCACAAGCCTAGTCGCCGCCACGCCCAGCATCCAGTTCACCGGCAATACCGGGGGCCGCGTGCTCGCCTGTGATAGCTGCGGCGAAGACGCCATCGGCGGCCTGGCGCAACGCGCGAGCCTGTTAAGCCCCGGCGCCATACGGATTGATGGCGGCGGCAGCCTGTTCGGCAACGACGCCACCGCCTCAAAAGGCGCCTTGCTCGCCTACAGCTATGCCGCCCTCAACTACCAAGCGCTCAACATTGGGTGGCGCGATTTCCGGTACGGCGCCAGCCAGACCCAAGCCCTGATCCAAAACCACAAGCTCCCGGCCATCAGTGCCAACCTGCAAGATCCACAAGGCCACTATCTCTTTGCCCGCTGGCACAGCAGCGACTCGGCACTCATCAGCGGCCTCACGGCCCCGCCACCCGGCTGGGACATCCTGCCACACCTGCAGCAACAACTCGCTGGCGTTCACTTTCAAGACCCTGCCGCTGCGCTTAAGGATATCTTGGCCGAATGCGGCGAGCGCCAACTGATCCTGTGCTGGTATGGCAAGCAGGCCCTGCTTCCGCCACTCCTCACGCAACTCCCCAGCGGCAGCGTGGTGTTGTGCGCCGGCGACCCACGCCAAGCCCAGCCACACCCCGGCATCGTGATCGCCACCGCGGCTACGCGGGGCGCTGGCGTCACCAGCATTAGCCCCGATGGCACCATCAGCACCGCGCCGGTGTTGGCATCAAGCCCAGCCGTACCCGCCATCGGCCAAGTGATCGCCGCCCAGATCGAAGCCGAGCGCGCCAATTGGGTGGTACCACAGCGGCCGCCGCCCGACCCTGCCGTGGCCGCCCGCTTCGACGGCACCGACAGCGGACGCCTCTCGCTAGCCGCCACCAACCGCGGCCTACTGCTCGAAGTTGCGCGGATCCAACGCCTACCCCTAGACGCCCAACGACAACGCCTGCGAATCGACCTCACCGTCACCAACCGGGTGCCACCCGACTTGGTCGTCGATCACGGCCAACCCAATGCGTGCCATATTCCTTTCGTCAGCCGCAAACTGTTTCTGATCGCCGAGGGCACCACGCTATGTCGTCGCATTGCCGAAACCGAACAGAGCGAGGGCGCGATCAACGAATTGGTCATGCTGCCGCAACGCAAAGACGCACTCAGCGGCCACGTTGACTTCGTCATCCCAAGCGGCGCTCGCCCCACCAGTCTCCATCTTATCCACGACCGTTTCGGCCCGATTGACCTGACCCTGGCGCCACCGCGTGCCGCCTCGCCCGAGCCTGAACTCAGCGGCGCCAACAAAGAATTGAGCGCCGACATCTTTACCCGCCGCCTGAGCGCCGAGCGCCATGGCGTGCCCGCTCCTCCCGGCAGCCGTTATTTCATCTGCGAACTGCGAGGGCGCAGCGCCCTGACTACCGAACAACCAGCGGTGAACCTAGATCCAGATGCCGCAGCCACGGCGCTAGCGCCGATCCCGCAAGCATTTGAATACCTGCACAGCAACATCACGCTCCAACTCCTCTACCAGGGCCATCTCGTGTGCCGCCGCGTGCCCAAATTGGAGACGATATGCTCGCCACCCACCTTCATCGCAGCCCAGCAGGCAGGCGGCGAATTGGTATTCGTGGTACCGGCGACGGCCACTCTCAACGATCTTCGCCTCAGCTTGGGCTTTGCTCCATTCCAACTCGATCCCAATAAACCAGCGATTGCGCCCGCCAGCATTGAACTCGGCCCCGCCGCGCCTCACCCCACCCCACTCGGCAGCATCAACGACGAGCCCTTCTTGGCGCAACTACTCAGCGCGAGCAGCCCGGAGTTGTGGTGCGGACAAGCGCCCCCTCAAGACCACGAGTGGCTGGCGCTGCGCTGGTCGATTGTCAACCGTGGTCCCACCGACGGCGCTCTGCCAACAGCCAATCGCCTCTACATCGGCAATCAGGAGCCCGCACCGCAGGCAACGGCGCGTGGTATCCACAGCCCACCCGAACGCCTATGGCTACCACAGGGGCAACGGCGCAGCTTCGAAGTGGTGTTTGCCCTGAATACCACCGGCTCTCGCGAGTGGATCGAATGGGCCGGTGTCAGCACTGGCGACCGCCTTCCGCTCCCAGCTCAACTCCAACGCGCGGCCACAGACGCGCAGGCCACAGCAGATCCCGGCCTCGCGGCGGCAACGCCCGCTGAATCCGGCGCGCCTCAATCATCACAGCCAAGCCCGCCGCCCCCCGCAGAACTCGGAGCCCTTACTGGTCACGCACGTCAGGCCGGCGGCTTGGCCGCGGTCAATCTCAGCGCCGACCAGGTCAACGCCGCGATCGACAAGGGCCGAGCCCTGCTGTGGAGCCGGCTCGAACAGCGACTCGAAGACAACAGCCCACTTGGCTCGCGCGAGATTGACCCCTTGATGGCGCTGGCGCTGGTTCACAGCGGCGCGCATCACCAGTGGCCGGCCTGCAACACCGCGATTCGCAGTTACATCCTCGAAACCCAAGACGAACGCACCTACCCGGTCGGCTTGTACGCGATGCTGATTCAGGCCTATGGCGATACCAGCCTTCGCGGCCAGCTCGGCACCAGCCTGTCGGCGCTGCTTGGCGGGCAGAATGGCGATGGCACCTGGGGCTACAGCACCGCGCCATGGCCCGGCCGCGAACAGCACCTCAAGCGCGGCGGCCTCACTATTTTCGGTGGCACCCCGCTTGACGCGAGCCAACGCCCGGGCACCGCGCTTAGCCCCAGCATCAGCCTCGATCCCAGCACCAAGGGCGGCGATACCAGCACCACCCAGTTTGCCGTGCTCGGCCTACGCGCCGGCGAGAGCGCTGGATTTCACATCGACGATACGGTGTGGCTGCGCACCGAGGCAGCCTTGCGCGCACGCCAGAACGACGACGGCGGCTGGGGCTACGATGATGGCGATGAAAGCTACGGTTCCATGACCTGCGCCGGCATCTGCTCGCTGCTGCTCACGCGCCATCACCGCGACATCGCCAATCCAGCCAACGACCCAGCAATCCGCGCCGGCCTCACCTGGCTGGCCAATAATTACCACACCAGCCTCAACCCACAGATGAAGAAGTGGCACTACTATTACATGTATTCAATCGAGCGCGTCGGCCGTCTTCTCGGAACCGAGTTTATCGGTGAGCACGAATGGTACCCGCTCGGCGCCCAGCACCTGATTGCCGAACAGGCCGACGACGGCAGTTGGCACAGCGAGCAGTTTGACGAACCCGACATCCCAACCAGTTTTGCGCTGCTGTTTTTGACCCGCGCCACCGAGGGCCTAGAACCAGAACCGATCAAGCGCGGCGGACGCGGCACCCTCGTCACCAAGCTGGCGCCACCGCCCGCTCAGCGTGGCGTCTACCTAATCATCGACTGCTCTGGATCGATGCTCGCAGTCGATGGCAACGAAACGACCCGCTTTCAGCGGGCGATCAATGCCGTCACTGAGATCGTGCGCGAACTTCCCGCCGGCCAACCCTTCGCCCTGCGTGCCTACGGCCACCGCAAGCGCGCGATTGAAGAAGGCGCCACCGAAGACACCGAACTGCTGATTCCACCAGGGCCGCTTAGCCATGACACAGCGCTTAAAACGCTCGCCGGCCTGCGCGCCCGCGGCAAAACGCCGCTGGCCCTGAGTCTGCAGCAAGCCGCCGATGACGCCTGGGGCTTCGATGCCGGCAGCACAGTGGTGCTAGTCACCGATGGCGGCGATGACGCACGTGGGCTCGACCCCATCGCGCAAGCAGCCCTGTTCGCCGACATGGAGGAACACCAACTCAGCATCGTCAGCCTCGCCATCGATAACCCCACTTGGCGCAAGCAACTCAGCGCCATGGCCACCGCCAGCCATGGTGACATGACAGCGATTGCCGATGCCGGCAGCTTGGCCGGCACCCTGCGCAGCATCCTCCTCGGTGCCCCGAGCAGCTTTGCCCTACTTGATGACGCCGGGCAAGAAATTTTCCGTGGGCGCTTTGGCGACCAACACGAATGCCGCGAAGGGCACTATATCCTGAGCACCGAATTCCTCGGACGCTCCTTTACGCAAGAACTGTGGATCAACACCGAGTCTACCACCACCGCCCTATTCGACGGCGCCGCCGCCCTCAACAAACCGGCTGCACCATAAAAATGCACCGCGCGCCTGAACCCAGGCGCGCGGTGCATTGAGGTGGCGTGGGCCCTTGGCCTACGACGCGGCCACTGCCTCAGCCGGCTCACAATCGGCTTCAGCCGGCCACACCGACGGCGGCAGCGACACATCATGACCGGTGAAGTCAACCAGGCGCGTGACGTCAACCGGTTCGCCAGTCATGAAGCTGCGATTGGCAGCGATGCCGGTCAGGATTGAACGCGCGCCCTGCACATGATCGGCGGCGCGACCCATCGGGTCAACCTGGTCACCAACAAAGATGTCGTGCAGCAAACGCACGTCGCCGCCGCCGTGGCCGCCGCCGCCCGACTCCACGTTGACCTTGTAGGGTTCGGTCCAATGCGGCCGAATCAGGATCCGTGCCGGCTCGGTGACCGTGAACGCCTCGGCGTCGCGCACGTCTGGCCGGTTCTGATCCTTATCCTCGCCTGAAACATAGCTCTTCTCTTCGACCTCGTACTCCAGGCGCCCCTTGGTGCCGTTAAAGGCTATCCGGTAGCCCTCCCACGGCGCGTAGGCCGTGAGATGGTACGTCATATTGGCGCCCGAGGCGTACTTCACGAGCACGCTCATGTCGTCTTCGATAGAGATACCATCGCCGAACACACTTTGGTCGCGGCGATAGCCGTCTTCCTTCTCAGCCTCGAGATACATCTCGCGCAGGCGGTCTTGACTTGAGAGGTCGATTGCAAATGGGCAGTCCTTGGCGTTGGGATGGCCGGTCCCACGATCGTAGAACTTGGTCATGCCACGCTGCTCGGCATTCTCGCGACCATAGAAGGCCAACTCGCCAAGCGCGAACACCCGCACCGGGCTCGACGATAGCCACCAGTTCACCAAGTCGAAATGGTGCGTGGCCTTGTGGACCATCAAACCACCAGAGTTGCGCTTATCGCGATGCCAGCGATGAAAATAATCGGCGCCGTGCTTGGTATCCAGCAGCCATTCGAAGTGCACGCTCTTGACGTCGCCAATAACGCCACGCATCAACAATTCTTTGATCTTGGAGTTGCGCGGCGCGTAGCGGTAGTTGAAGGTGACCCGCACCTGACGACCAGTGCGCTTGACCGCATCCAAAATCTGCTGGCACTTGTCGTCATCCACCGTCATCGGCTTTTCGGTGATCGCATCGCAGCCGGCTTCAAGAGCGCGGATGATGTAGGTATGGTGGGTGCGATCCATCGTGGTAACAATCACCGTGTCAATGCGGTGCTCGCGCAGCATGGTCTCGAACTGCTCGGGCTTGTAGGTCGGCAAGGGTTCAATCCCAAACCGGTCAGCCATCCGCTTGTTGTGGTAGTTGAGGCGCACCTGGTTGAGGTCGCACATCGCCAGCAACTCACCGTTCTGTTTGAATTGGCCCAGCAGGGCATTGGTGAACATCTCACTGCGGCCGCCGGCACCAACCACCGCATAGCGTTTACGCTCAGTCATGGGATTTCTCCTCCTCGTGTAGGAGCGATCATATTCAACCAAAATGAACATTTCACTATCCATGACACGTCATCACTTGACCAAATCGCTCATCACGTCCATAATGCGCGGATGCTCCGCTACCTTGGCACCGGCAAACGCGATTACGGCATCAAACCATTGCGCTCCTACAGCCGCAGCGTGTGGGAGTTTGAGGCGGTGATCAGCGGGCGCTGCGGGCCGGTGGTTGAGGGCGAGATCCAGCCACGCCTAGCCGCCAATCGCCTGTGGTTGTTCCACCCGCAATGCCGCCATGGTTGGGGTGGAATTGCGGGCGAGCCATGCGAAATCCTGGTGTTCCACTTCTCGGCCGTGCCCGAACCAGTCCCACAGTTGATATCGCGCGAAGGCGTGATCAGCACCGATCTGAGCGCCGCCGACATTCGCCACCTGCGGCGCCTGGCTGGCGAGGCCGCGGTAGAGGTCGCCCACCCCACCAGCGTCAGCGGCCTACGCTTCCAGCGCATCCAAACCGAACTGTGCCTGCTGGTGACCCGCGATTGCCCGGCACGGCGGCTCGCCGGCACCGAACGCTCGGCCGAGGATGTCTGCGCCAATGCCCTGGCCTGGGCTGAAGCACGCCTCAACGAAGGCGTCGGCGTGACCGACCTAGCCAAGGCGGTGCACGTATCGGTGGCCCACCTGCGGCGCCTATTTCACCAAGCGCGCGATGTCAGCCCACAACACGCCCTGCAGGCAATTCGCATGCGGCGCGCTGAAGAATTAATTATGGACGACATGCTGAGCCTCGATGCCGTAGCCAGCGCCTGCGGCTTCGCCTCAGCCAGCGCCCTATCGCGCGCGTTTCGCAGCTGGCATGGCTTAAGCCCGCGCACCTGGCGCAGCCGGCAGCACCCACGCCACAATCCTGGCTGGGTTGGCGACTGATCAGGGCGGCGTACTGGCGTACTTCGGCGCCACCGCCTGTTTGGGCGGCACGCAGTAGGCCTCGAGTTCAACAATGTGAAAACCACCATTGTCGCTGTTAAACAGACCGGTCACGCGGATTTGTTTCACCGGCGCCGACTGGGCCAGATCGAGGGTTTGCCAGCTGCGCCACTCGCCTTCACTGCGGTCGGCCAGCATCGCCCAGTGTTCGCCATCAGGAGACACCTCCATCTTGTAGCGATAATGCCGCTGATTGCCGTCCCACAGGAGCATACGGATTTGGCGAATCGCGTAGACCTTATCCAAGGTCACCGTGAACGCACAGGGCCAGCTACCCTGCGCGAAGCCAGTACTGCCAGTGTATCCAACAGACACGCCGTCGATCATACTCGGGCCGGTGCCCTGAGCCTCAACGGTAGCGCCACGCTCGGCCAGGGCGACGTTGCCCTGCACCACCGCACCGGCACCGGGCATCATGATCATTTGACCAAGAAAATCGGCCGGGAGCACCAGCTCAACCAAGTGTTCACCCACCGCCTGAACGGCTTGTGCTTCGGCCAAATCGCCCGCGCGCGTCAAGCTCGCCACCTGACGCTCTAAATCCCGCACCGCCTTGTCGCGCCCCTGATAAATATCACGAGCTGCATTACTGGCGGCCTTCTGCTGCGCCTTCACATAGCCGGCCGCCTTGCGCGCCGAACTGCTCGGCAAGGGCGGAAGCTCGCCGGCAACCAGCACCGGGGCCTCAACCGGCGGCGCATCGGGGGCAAGCAGGTCAGTGCTGCCGCCGCCGCCCTCAAGCCGCAACTGAGCCAGATGCGCCGCGATAGCCGTGGCCGCCTCCAAGCCACCACGACGCTGCGCGCGCTCCTGCTCTTTCTCCAGGTCTTTGATCAGGTCGGCACGCTCATCGGCGATGTCGTCCTGCGCCTCCCGCACCGCGGCGTCGGTCTCTTTCTGCAGCTTGTCGACCGCCTCTTTGGCCTCGTCAGGCAGCTTTGCCTGCAAGGCCTCCGGCACCACATCGAGAGCCGGCACGCTCAGCAGACATCCACATAAGACCACAAGTCGAATTAGGGCACGCATGGCCAGATAGCTTCGCAGCTCGGGGCTCGGTCGCAATGCCGCGCTGGCCTTGCGAGCCCAAGTCTATCAGTAGCCCAGGCCCTCGGGGGCATGCTCGCCGCTTGCGTCATGCCCCGCGCCGTGCCCACGACCGCCGCCAGCACCGTGGTCGCTCTCGCCCGCACAGCCTGGCTTGGCCTCGCCCTCGCCGCCGCTTTCGCCCTCGCTGCAATCGGCGCAAGCACCAGCACCAGCACCCTTATACCCATCACCCGGCCCAGTCACCGGCACCAGCAGCGCCGCGGCAATCAAAGCCACAGCCGGCGCCACCCCGGCCGCCATCAACCAGGCCTTCTTGCTCGCTGCAATCGCCCACAGCCAGCGCCAATGCAAGGCGAGGTGCGCCACCGCCAGAGCCACCAGCACCAAGCCCATGATCCAATGCGCCTCGCCCCAATCATGGCGTGACAGGCCAAACACGCTCAGGCCACGCCCGCCCTGACTCCCCGGCGGCAAACGCAGATGCATCAGCACCCCGGTGGCCACCACCGCAGACGCGAGCCACAGAAGAACCAGATCAACCAGCTTATTCCAAGCAACGAGCTTCATGACACCCCCTGATTACGATGCGCCGTACACGCGCACTGGCACTTGCAGCACCGCATCGCAGTCACGACGCCACTGCTCCAGTACCGTGTCGTCAACCGCCTCAATACCCGCACGCCGGGTATCGCGAGCCACCGTGCTCAGGTCGACCGACACCACCGGCAGGCCGACCAAATCGGTCAACCAGCGCTGCCGCGCCACCGCATCGGCGTTACCAGGGCTTTCGCCCGGCCCCTGATAGATCAAAGCCTGGATGCGTAGCTCGGGCACATTGCGCAGCATCGCACGCCGCCGCTCGGCGGTATCGACATCAAAATGTCGCCACGCACCATCATTGGGGCCCGGGTCAAATTTGACGTGGACCTCATCGAATTCTTCGCAGGCGCAGCCCACAGCCGGCGTCATCAGCCCATCGCCATTGGTCAGCAAAATACTGCGTAAGCCATGGATCCGCGCCAACTGCGCCACCGCCATCGCGATCACAGGAAACTCAGGATGATCGGTCGGCTCGCCATTGCCGGCCACGCACACCACATCGCAATCAGCGGCGTGGTCGATCAGGGCCACACGTAAATCGTCAATAATGCGCTCGGCGGGCACTGCCACATGACGACCCCGCGGCTGTTCGCCCAACTGGCAGTAGGGGCACGCCCAAGCGCAGCCTACCTGCCCCGGCGCATCGCAGCTGACGCCAAGACTACGGCCAAAACGGCGACTGGTCACCGGGCCATAGATCAGGCCATCGGGAACGTGACCGGTAACAACATCGCGAGCACTGACCATGAATGGGCCTCCAGGCAGGGCTGATTGCAGGCAAACCAGCATTGTGCACTACGCGCGGGCGCGGTCTGCCACCACCCAGCTAAGACCGCCTGCCATGCGTCTTGCTGATAGAGTGCGCCACCAGCGCTAATAGGTCAGCCACCCGGCGGATTGGCGCTGCTAGACGTCATCGTCGCCAGCCAGCAGCCCATAGCGCGGATCAAGCAGGGTCCGCAAGGCCCAGGCGATATCGCCAACATCGGCAAACACACAGCGCACTTCAGCTGCCAAAAGGCCCTGTAAACGCCTAACAATTTCGCCGTTTCCGGGCTCGCCGCTGGCAAAAACCCAGGCCCCACGATTCTTGGCCAAGGCGACCACGCGGTGGGTCCGCAGGGCTTCTATGGGGAGCTCCGCATTGAGCGCGCGGTCCAATTCGATCTGCCGCAAGTCGACGTATTCGAGGCCATGAAACCGCGCAATACGCCGCGCAGCCGCGCGGTCACCCGGCGGTGGAACCCCCCGCACCGGACATCGTCCTGATTTCGGCCGCATCGCAGGCCCTCCGTGCACATTACCATACTAGCGATAATTGACGCCACGGAAACCACTTACGGCATTTAACCAAGAATTCTCAATCAGCGATTCCAGGGCAGCACGAACAGCAGCAGAGCGTAACGCCACATCCACCACGCAATCGCTGCCAGCACCAGCACAGCGCCAAGCCACAGATGCAGGTTATAACTACTAGGACTCCATTCGGCCCCAATGCGGGTCAGCATGCCGATCACCAACAGCGAGCCCATGATGATCATGCTGCGCTTGGCCTGCTCCAGCTGAACGCCGCGGCCGCTGTGGGCGCACACCACCTTGGTTGCAATCACCAGGGTCAGCCACAAGAAGCCGGTGATGAAAATCAGGTGATTCCAGGCCATCAGATAGCCCGGCCACAGCGCCGGCAAAGCCAAGCCCAGCACGATACTGCCCAAAGCGCATTGCGCAGCGCGCAGCCAGGCCGCACTGCCCGCCGGGATCCGGAACGCCGGCACCAGCAAGGCCGCCGCGATCAGCGCGCGCAGGCCAAACATGCTGCGATACAGCACCGTGTCGACTTGCCCCTGGGTAAACTGCCAGGCCTCCACGCCATAACTCGCCGCCACAATCACACCCAACGCGGCATAGCGCAGATACGGTTGCGGGGTGGCACCAACGCCAGAACTGCAGCCAGCACCACCGGCAAAGCGCGGCACCAGCAAGCCACCCACGCCAATCACCATGATCAGCAATACGCCCTGGGTCTGCAGCGACCACGCCGTGCGGCTCACCACCGCCGGCAAGTCAAACGCCGACTCGAGCGTCATCGTGAGCGCCGTCACCAAGCCGAACACCAAGGCCATGCCCGCCATCGCCATATGCGCCGGCGGCCGCTGGCCGCCCTGCAGCAAACACCGCGCGGCAAAAATCAACAACCACGCATACAGCACAACATGCACCAGATGGAGCGCGAGCTCGGAACCGAGAATCACCGCCAGCAGGCCGGCGCTAGCCACGGCCACCAGGCTGCCCGTTGCACGCGGGCCAGTCCAGGGAGCGTCAAGCAAACGCGGCGCGAAAGTCCCCAGGAAGCCCGCCACAAAGCAGGCCATAAAGCCATTGACCACCAAGCCGATATGAGCTGGGCCCGGCTTGAATAGCCAGCCGGTCATCGCGGCAAACACCCACAAAGCCAAAGCGCCCACCACATGCAGCAGACCGATGGTGAACATCAGGCGATACGGCTCCCAACCCAACACCTTGTCGAGGCCAGGCATGGCCGGCGTTGCCATTGGCGGCGGGCTATCACAGCAGCCACCACTGGGCGCCGCGGTGTCGCAGCAGCCGTCTTCAGCCGGCGCGCCGCCGTCACAGCAGCCACCAACACTCGGGGCGCTGCCCTCACAGCAGCCACCCACCGAATCGGCGGCGGTCTCAGATGCGGAACTGGTCGTCGTCATCACTGTCCTCCGGACGCTCGCCATCCTACGTCGGCACCATCGGCCGTCCTTGATGCGGATCAATGTCATCACGAGCCGGCCGCGCACCCTCGCCAGGATGTCACCAGCAGACAATCACCAGTCTGCGGCCAACTCTGGGCGCAGCGGCAAGGAGTCATTGGCCCCAGCCCAGGAGCCCTATGCTGCCTCGTCCATGGATCGAGACACCATCCGCTCTGCCATCGCCGCCTGCCCCATGTTCGATGGGATCGACGACGAGCACCTCACCAACTTGGCCACGCTCTCGCACGGCCATAGCGTGCCGGCGCGCCATCTGGTATTTCGCCAAGGTGACGCCTGCCCCGGCATCCTTATCGTCCGCCAGGGCGTGATCCGCGTGTTCAAGCTCGCGCCCAACGGCAAGGAGCACGTGCTGCGTCTGGTCCACCAACCCGACGCCTTCGCCGAGGTTGCGGTGCTCGGCGAGTTCGACTGCCCGGCCTGCGCCGAAACCACCGAACCCACCGAGTACGTGGTGGTGCCGGCTGCGGCCTTCCGCGCGATGCTTGATCAAGACCACGCCTTTTGCCGGCAACTGCTGGGCAGCGTCGCCACCTGGGTTCACCGGATGGTTGGCCTGCTGGAAGACATCGTCCTGCGCGACGCCTCGGCCCGCATCGCCAAGTTTTTGCTCGAGCAAAGCCACCACACCACCGGCACCGTGGCCATGGGTGGCTCGCACAAAGACATCGCCCTGCACTTGAACCTGACCCCCGAAACCCTGTCGCGCGCGCTGCGCCGGCTCAGCGGTGCTAAGCTGATCGAACAGGGCAATGGCGGCCTGCGCGTGCTCGACCGCGAATCGCTCGGCCACGCCGCCGATGGGATGCACCCGCGACTATGATCCGCCCGCTCGGACGTATCACCGGCACCACTGCCAGTGCCCAGCGCGGCCCCTGGGCCTACCCCTCGTACCGCGAGTTCCTGGCGCAACGCTTCCCCGGTCAACACATCCGCAAGCTGTGCCTGCATGCCGGCTTTACCTGCCCCAATATCGACGGCTCGGTGTCGCGCGGCGGTTGTAGCTACTGCAATAACGAAGGCTTTGCCCCGCAACTGGTGAGCGCCGGCAACCTGCAACGCCAGTGGGACCGCGGCCGCGATGCCCTGCGCCGCCGCCACCGCCGTGTCCACGGCTTCATCGCCTACTTTCAAAGCTTTAGCGGCACCTATGCCAGCGTCGAGCAACTGCGGCAAATTTACGATCAGGTGCCTGGGGCATTTGATGAATGCGTTGGCATGTCGATCGGCACGCGGCCCGATTGCGTGCCCGATCCGGTGCTCGCCTACTGCGCCGAACTGAGCCAGCGCCTGCCACATTTCACCCTCGAAATGGGCCTACAGAGCGACCGCGACGAGGTCTTACGCGCAATCAACCGTGGCCACGATGTCGACTGCTTCCTAGATGCCGTTGCCCGCGCCGCGGCGCACAAGATCTCCTTATGTGCCCACGTCATCCTCGGCCTGCCACACGAAGGCGACGATGCCCCCGAACGCCTCGGCCGCCTGCTTGCTGGGCTGCCGGTTCAGTTCATCAAGATTCACAATTTCCATGTGATGGCTGGCACCCCGCTCGAACGCGCCTTTGAACGCGGCGTCGTGTCGGCCCCCGAGCGCGCCCGCTATGTCACCATGGCAGCGCGCCTGATCGCCGAACTGCGGCCCGACCAATACCTGCAACGCGTCCTGGCCGATGCCCCGGCACACATCCTGCGCTCCGGCGCGTGGTGCCACGATAAGCAAGGCGTGCTGAGCGACCTACGCCAGGCCATCGAGTTCATCGATGGCTGACCACCACGACCCTGATCACGAGCAGCAGTATTACACGCGCCGCGAGTTGATTCAGGGCCACGTGCTGTTTGGCCTCGCGCGCGAGGCCGTGAGCGCCACGCGGCGCGTGGTTGCCAACCGGATAATCCCGGCCCTGGCCGCGCTCAAAGATCCCAACGCCACGCCCGTGCCCGACCGCCCGCAGCGGCGCATGCCCCTGCATCGGCCGCCCAAGGCGGTGGCCGAAGAAGCCTTCCTGGCCGGCTGCACCAAGTGCAACGACTGCGCCACGGCCTGTCCGCACCAAGCGATCATCCCAGCCCCGGCCCAACTCGGCGCGGCAGCCGGCACGCCGATGATCAAGCCCGACACAGCCGCCTGTCAGATGTGCCCTGACATGCCCTGCGTCACTGCGTGCGAACCGCAGGTCCTGCATCATGACCTGCGCCCCAAGATGGGCACGGCACGCCTGCTCGCACAACACTGCCTAGCGGTGCGCGGCCAGGGCTGCAGCAGCTGCGTTGAACAATGCCCCGTGGAAGACGCCATCCGCCTCGAGCGCGGCACGCCGGTCATCAACAGCGACGTCTGCACCGGCTGCGGTGTGTGCGTATACGTGTGCCCAGCCCCGGAAACGGCCCTCATCGTGCTGCCAGAACGCTGGCGGCCCGAGGCGCCCCACGATACGCAACAGGGCTGACTGAGCCCGCGCCCGGCGGTGCCCTTGCAGAGCTGACCCGCGCCCCCGCTAGCCATGCAATAGCTAGTTTTCGACAGACCACCGCCGTCTCAGTGCCCATCCAAGCCAACGACGATCGGGCTCGTTTCTCAGCGCCAATCGGCTACACTCCGCAGTGCATCATCGGCAAGCCGAGCACCACCCCCACGCCCTAGCGCTCGACTACCACCCCACCGCAGCGGCCAGTGATGCACCGGAGGCCCACCCATGCCCCAACTTGACCACCAACGTTTTACCCAGGCCGAACTGGTACTCGAAGAACTCCGCGAGCGCGTGTTGGCCCTGGCCACCTGCCGCGATGCCTGCGAACGGATCTATCAGGCCAGCGAAATCATCAATGAGATCGATGAGATCGAACACCTGCTTGAGATCCACGACAGCGATTCCGGACTGTACCGGCGGATCGATCTCGGCTGACCGGGCTGCCCTACTCAGCCCCATGCACAAGGAGCGCTGCCTGTTTGCCAACGCCGCGGCTGTCGAGCATGTCGTCGCTGATCACATCCACCTGACCCTCGCGCAGAAAAGTGCTATAGTGGCCGCCCTCGACGAAACAGGCATTGGCAAATGACGCCACCAAGGTGCTGTCCGAACTCACGAACGCCGGTCGTTTACTCGGACCAAAAGTATACAACAAGCCTCCCAGCATAACCGCCGTGCTGCCCTTCGTGAGCTCGAGTGCGCAGCTGTCGCCTTCGATTTTATACCCCAAACACCACACCTGCGCGGCTGGCGCGAAGATCGAGGCGTAACCTGCATGCGCACCTTCCGCATCCCAGTTGCGGGCGTACACGCTTTGGCTCGGCTGGAGCTGATACCCACCCCCCGAGACATCGTCGATAAATAGTCGGCCCGCGCCGGCCTCGGCGGTGTACACCCCACCACTAAAGCCCAGCACATCGCGCAGCACCACGCTGCGCGCGTCGGCGTGGCTCACCACGCAGCCCGCGCCGCCCGTCGCCACCCGATCGAGGATGGTCACGTCGCCATCGGTACCGCCGGCAAAGCGCAACAGCGGCCCCCGGTCGTTCTTCAAGGCCCCGACCGCAGTCAAGCCGGCCCCGTAGCCGATAATCCAGCGCACGTGCGCCGGCACGGTCACCGTGCGATTGAGACGCAGGTTCCCCCAGGGTAGGCACACCACGCTGTTACCGGTCTGAAAGGCCTCTTCAAGCAACGCGGTATCGGTATTGGGATCAGACAAGTCCATCCAACTCGCACCCACGCCCATAAACTTATCGACCCACACCACATCATCCTCGGTGTATGCTGGCACAGCCGGGGTTTCTTCCGGCTCGCGCAGCAAGCTGTCTTGATACGCCCCCTCGCCCACAGCCCGGTGCGAGAGCCACACCTTCGGCATCGGCGCCGCTTGGGCCTGATCGCCCTGCCGCACCGCACTCGCAAAACCCTCAGTCGTCACGTGCACCGCCACCAGCACCGCGCTAACCGGCGCTTCGATAGCAGCGGCCCCGGTGCCCGCTTCGTTCACAATACTACTCTCCAGCAGCGTAACATGCCCGAGACCGCCCAGTCGGATCGCGGTCGGCATCGCGCCACGAATGCTCACCCTGCGCAGTGCCAACACGGCATTGCCAGCATCTATTGCCCGTTCGCGTTGCCCCGTCATGTGAACCTGTTCTAGCACCATCTGGCAAATCTGCTGCTCAGCGCGCAAGCCGATCGCGAAGCCCGTCACCGAGACCTGCGCAATCACTCCAGGGCCGTTGTCGCGCCGCAGCAGCGAAATCCCCACGAAGCCGGAGTCAGGGCCAGCCACAATCGCCACGTCGCGCAGCGCACCGCAGTTGCTGACCTGATAATCAAGCCCTATCGCGCCAGCATTGCCGGCCCCAACGTCAAGCGTGAGGTGGCGGATATGATTCCCGAAAGCCTCGTTGCCTTCGCCATTGCGATATTTCTTGTTGCCGTGATAGCCACGACTCCCGGTCGCGACCAAGGCCCGCGGCTGGGTTGGATCGGTAAAGCCGGGTGCATGATCTTTCAACTTGATCACCGTTCCGTCGCGACTCTGCCCCTGGAGCTGCAAGAAGGCGCCCCAGCCATTCACTTGCTCCAGGTTGTACCCCTTGCGATGCCAGCGCAGGCTATCGCTCACGAGGTAGGTGCCGTTGGGCACGTAGACCAAGCGGTGCCCATCGAGCCCTTGCGACAGGGCGGCTTGAATCGCCGCGGTGTCATCGGTCACCCCGTCTCCTACCGCCCCGAAGTCGCGCACATTCAAAATGCCGGCTGACTCGATGATTGCGGGGGCCGCAGGCGGAGACTCCTCCAGTGCGGCGGCAGGAGCGCCCAGCATCCACGCCAATCCTACGATCACTGCGCAGCTGAAAACGGATCTGCCATCATTAATTTTACACATGGATCCGGTCCTTATTTCTCAGTTATCGAGAGGTCTTTGATATGCAGGTCAGCGGCGGTGTGCATGCTTGGCACGTAGCCGGCCAAGGCGATTTTATCGCCCTTGCTCAGGCGCACGGCCGATACCGCCACCACCACGGGCTCATCAGCGCTGTCATCGACGGTGACTTTGGCCAACTGAACAGCCCGCGCCTTGGCGCTGTTCACATGCACCACGAGAAGTTGTACCGCGCCCGTACCATGCCAGCGCTTGAGTGAACACTCGCCGGTGACGGCATACCGACCATCGCTCGGTGCGGTGAAAACCAAGGCGGCGATCCGCTTCTCCTCGTGGCCCGTCCAGCCACCACGAACGCCCAAACTCACCACGCCCGCCTTCACCGTCGCACTAGGCTGGCCACCAAAGCCGTGCTCAGCTGCCGTCCACCCCTTGCCCTGCCAGATCATGGGCACATAGGTATCCGCTTGAACCGGGTTATCGGGCCACACTTGGCAGATGGCCCAGCCAGCGCCGGATTCGGTGACATTGTGTCCTGCAGCCGCACCGACCTCACTCCCGATCATGGTTTCGGGTGGGTGAAAGGTGGCGGCCTGAAGGGCCCCACTGGTGACAAGAACAAGCAGGCACAGGAGTCGGAGACGCGACATGATCAACCCTCTTCGGCATAATGCGGTGCAGCTGACGGATGACAGCTGACGGATGGAATGCATGGTATGAGTGCACCGTCACGGCCACCGACACCACAGGCCCATTCTGGTCACCACGGCTACCACTTCAACGTCGGCACGAGAAGCCCAGAAGTAGAACGTTCTATATACCGAAGCTCTTGCAACAGCACCAGCAATAACGAACAGCAGGACGCTCGCTGGCGGCTGCGTCGGCACATCTTGCGAACAAGCAGCGCGCTGGGACAATGACGCCAAGGCTCAGGCCCCAGCGGCACCAGGTCATGGCCATCTCAGCACGCCATCAGGCGTCGACGCGCGGCGCCACCACACTGCCACGCGTTACCAAGCGCACCGGCGCCACCAAACGTAGCGGCGCCAACCCCGATGAACGTAGCACGGCATCGGCCAGCACCACCGCACTACGCCCGAGCGCCTGCAACTCGTAGTGCACGGTGGTTAAACCTTCGGTTGCTGTGTCGGCATAATCACCAAACCCGACCACGCTCAACTCGGCCGGGCAATCGAGCCCCAGTGCCGCCGCCGTGGTGAGAATTTCGCTCGCCATGGGATCGCTGGCCACCACCAGACCGGTCGGCAATTCGGCTTCGCCCAGCGCGATTGCGCGCAGCACGTTCGTCACCGCCTCGGGTCGATCGCGCACATGCCAACTCATCAGCACCGGTGCTGGATGACCAGCGGCCGCCATGACGCTAGCAATACCAGAAAAACGCAGGCGATACATCTCCTGATGGGCATCGACAGTGGTCACAAATGCGAGGCGCCGGTGACCGGCCGCGATCAGATGTTCGGCGGCTAGGCGGCCGGCCTCTTCGTGATCGATGCGGACCTCGTTCGCCGCGCGCACATGCTGACCATACCCAGCATACACCACCGGGACGCGACGATGCAGGGCCTCGGCCGCCCGATGGCTGAGCAGTTCGTAATTGCCAGCCACAATCGCGGCGAGATTGGGGATCTGAAATTCGGCAAGGTCACCAGCGTGATCCCACAGCGAGATTCGCGCCTCGTAGCCACGGACCGCCGCTTCCTCTTGGACCCCGTAAAATACCCGGGTCATATCGTGGTGCGGCGAGTCGATATCGCCATCGTGGAGCATGGCGAGAAGAATGATCGGGCGCCCCAAGGGCTGTCGCGCCGCGCGAAAATCGGTCACAAAACTGCCGCGTCCTGGCTGCGATTCGATCAGGCCTTCATCGGCCAAGATCCGCATCGCCTTGGCCGCGGTGGCATGCGCGACGCCGAAGCGCCTGGCCAGTTCTCGCACCGAAGGCACGCGCGCGCCAGGCGCCAACTGGCCGCCGCGGATCTCGGCATGCAAGGCATCGGTCACCGTGGCGACTGTCATGCGCATCGGCACCTCCGTGAAGCCGCAGCATAGCGCAGCCTGCGCGCGCTCACAGTCACGTGTGCTACATCAACAGCACACTGCCAGCCGCAGGTTATATAACCTGCGTGGCATCAAGACCTTGCGGCAATGGAACGTTCTGCTCCAGCGCGCTCAGTCGCCGGGCGTTTCGCTATCGATCGCCCGTTCTGGCTTAATCCTCGTCTTGACCTTCTTGGTCTTGCGCGGCTTCGGCGGCGGCACCAAACCACGCAGGGTGATCAACTTGCCGTAGCACAGCAGGCTGTCACCAGCGTAGAGTTCACGGTCTGAGCGCGGATTCGGGATCGTTACCGAGTCGCGCGTGATGCTGAGCACAATCACATCGCGATCACGCAGCCCCGTTTGCTGGATCGTTTTGCCGGCGAGTTCTGAATTCGGCAAAATCGGGAATTCGGTCACGCCGTAGCCATTGCGCAGGCTCAAACGCTGACGGATATCGATCTCGGGCAGCAACACCTCTTCGGCAATCAACTGCACCACGGCCTGGGCCACATCAACGCCCGTCGCGCGCTCAATACCCTCAAGACCAGGCGAGGAGTTCACCTCCAACACCAGCGGACCATCGGGCCCCTCAAGCATGTCTACACCGGCAAAGCGCAAACCCATGATCTGGGCCGCATGCACCGCGCAGCGCTGATACTCCTCGTCGATCTCAATATTCTCCACCGTGCCGCCACGGTGCACATTGCTGCGGAACTCATCGCCCACCGCGCTACGCCGCATTGCGGCGATCACGCGGTCGCCTACCACCAAGGCGCGGATATCGCGGCCCCGGCTTTCAGCCACAAAGCTCTGCACCAAAACGTTCTGCTTAGCGCCCTCTTGCAGAGCCTCCATCACCGCCTCGGCCATCTTGCGATTATCAGCCAAGATCACGCCGATGCCCTGAGTGCCCTCAAGTAATTTAATAATTGCCGGGGTGCCAACACGGGTCAGCGCGGCCATCACCGCCTGCTTGTCTTTAGCGAACACCGTGGTGGGAAACCCAATGCGGTGGCGACTCAACACCTGAATGCTGCGCAGCTTATCGCGCGACACCGAGATCGCATGGCTTGGGTTCACGCAATACACGCCCATCTGCTCGAACTGCCGCACCACGGCGGTGCCGAAGAAGGTCATGCTGGCGCCAATTCGCGGAATCACTGCGTCATAGTCGCGCAAGCGCTTGCCGCGGAAAGACAGCTTCGGCTCGCCCTCCTGCACCTCGATACCAAAGCGCAAGGTATCGAGCACTTTGACTTCATAGCCGGCGGCCACGCAGGCCTCGCGTAAGCGGCGGGTGCTGTAACAACGAGGTGAGCGGGATAGAATGGCGATGCGCATATTAGGGCTGCTTCTTTCGAGACTTCTTCAAACGGCGCGTCAAACGGCGCTTAGCTGGATCCACAATGTAACAACCAGCCAAGGCACTGCGCCCAATCAGCATCGGATAGTTCATATCGCCACGGTCAACCAGGTTGACTTCAACTTCGCGGCAGTGCGGGCCCATCAACAAACGTGTCTGCACAAACACGCGTTTACTGCGCGTGCCATTGCTGGAGGCAACACGTGCTACGCGCACGACCGGCGCCTCCACCGTACTCAGCGTACCCGAGCGCGCGCAGCGTACCACAAAACGCACCCGATTTCCAGGCACCATCTGTAACTGCTCGACATGCAAGGAGCTACTGCGCGCGCCGGTATCGATCTTCACCGGCAGGTCGTAAACCGACCAGTCTGGCAGGTCGACCAACTCACTCCAACCAACGCGAACCAAATCATCAGCAGGCGTACTCATACGATGGGAAACTCCTCGCCGGGCTCGGTATCACGGATCTCGGCATCAAAGTCTTCGATATTGCCAGCCACCTCGCCAGCGCGCTTGCGACTGCGGAAATACCCAAGGTGATAAATGGCGTCGCCTTCGTTGACCACCGCCATATTCAAACGCCCGATCACGATGCCGTCGCAATCAGACAAGGCCTCCGAGCTATTGCGCCCCGTGGGGTCGGCAATCGATGCCAACACCTGCCCCTCCCGCACACGATCACCCAGCGCCACGTGGGAGCGAATAATACCGCTCGATGGCGCCCGCAACCAACGACTGCCACGCGCCACGGCCGACTCAGGCCCATGGCGCAAACGCTTGGCCACCACACCCAGTTCTGCCAACACATTCAGACAGCCCTGCAGCCCTGCACGTATGGACGCCTCATCCAAGCGCAGCGCCTCGCCACCCTCAAACAGCAGCATCGGCTTACCTTCTGAACGCACCGCCTCACGCAGCGATCCGTCACGCACATCGCTATTGAGCAAGATCGGGGTCCCAAAAGCCATCGCGAGTTGCTTGACGCGCGGATCATCCAAGTCGGCACGGATCTGGGCCAAGTTGTCGCGATGAATCGCGCCGCTATGCAGATCAATGCCAACGTCGCAGCGCGCCACGATCTCTTCAAGAAACAGATGGGCTACGCGGCCGGCCAAGCTGCCGCCCTGCGAACCGGGAAAGCACCGGTTGAGGTCGCGCCGGTCGGGCAGGTAGCGCTGTTGCGAAATGAAGCCGTAGGCATTCACCACCGGCACGGCAACCACCGTCCCACGCAAGCGGCGCAAGCGCAGCTTTTCAAGCAAGCGCCTGATGATCTCGGTGCCAATGATCTCATCGCCATGGATCGCGGCCGATACAAACACCGCTGGGCCAGGCTTGCGCCCATGGCACACCACCACCGGCATGCTCAAGTCAGCATGGCCAAAGGCCTGCGGCAAGGGCAGGTCGACATAACGCCGAGTGCCCGGCGCCACTTCCAATCCCTTGATCACGAAGGGCTTGACCCCATGACCGACATCCATTGCCACCGCTTCTCCTCCGGGCAGATCGGGCAAGACATAGCCGCAAGGCGGCCTAGATTCGCCTCCAAGAAAGTAGCCAGGGCCGTTTCATGCACCAAGCCAATTCACCGCAGCCAAACTCGACAACCATTGCCAGTCGTATTGGGCCGGTGTTTGCCTTCACGTGGGATGAAAACTCAGCCAGGGGCACCAAATCCGACAACTTTCCGCGCCCAGACCAAGCCTATCGCTTCACCTGGGTCCACGCCGATCGCACTGCCGAGGTCGCTCAAGACTGGATCAAAAGCCACCCGGCCATCCCCGATGCGGCTCGGCACGCCCTGCTTGAAACCGACACCCGCCCGCGTGTCGACAGCTTTAACGACGGCCTCCTGGTCATCCTGCGCGCGGTCGAACTGACCGAAGGCGCTGACCCCGATGAACTGATCAGCCTGCGCATGTGGCTCGACGCCGAGCGCCTGATTACTCTGCGCAGCAAACGGGTGATGGCGCCGTCACAACTGCGAGACCGGCTCGACGAAGGCTTGGTCGCACAATCGCCAGCCGCCCTCATGGTCACCCTCACCACCCTCATCACCGACAACCTTGCCGAGTTGATTGAAGACCTCGGCGAAGCTATCGGCGAACTCGAAGAGGCTTCGCTGGGCGATGACCTCCTCGAAAAACGTGAATTGGTCGCCCAGCACCAACGTCGCATCATCGCGTTTCGTCGCCATATCACGCCACAGGTTCATGCGCTCGGACGCCTGCGCGCCGAAGCCCCGCTCCTGCATGAGCACAGTACCGCCCTGCGCGAACTCGAGAACCGCAGCCAGCGCATCCTGGAAGAGCTGACCCACCTCGCCGAACGCGGCCACTTGCTGAAAACAGAAGTGTCGGAAGCACACACCCGCAAAGCCGACGATAGAATGCGCCTCCTCACCGTGCTTGGCGCCCTGTTTTTACCCCTGTCTTTCCTGACCGGCCTGCTCGGCATCAACGTTGGTGGCATCCCCGGCGCCGACGAAGGCCTCGCGTTCTGGATCGTCTGTGGCGCCATGTTCGGCCTGTTTGTGCTGCAACTGCTGTGGCTGCGCTGGCGCGGCTGGATCTAGCCGGCTGGCCTCACGAGCTCGCTAGCGCCAAGCCTCGGAAGCACTTGCGAGAACCTGCCCCCAGTGGAAGCGGCGAGCCTAATCCGGACATCTTGGTCTTGTTATGATGAATAGGGCTAGACAATGCCCGCATGGAGAGCTCGACGCCGAAGCCGCAGGCCCTGATTCAGGGCTTTCATGTCATGTGCAAGCCCACCGGGCCGATTTGCAATCTCGACTGCAAGTACTGCTACTACCTCGAAAAGGAAAAGCTGTACCCAGAAGAGACCCGCTGGCGCATGAACGCCGACGAGCTCGACAGCTACGTCCGCAACTACATCGCCTCGCAACCAGGCATCCCCGAGATCGAATTCGCCTGGCAAGGCGGCGAACCCACCATCATGGGC
>JAQIBG010000368.1 GCA_027859175.1 Planctomycetota bacterium
CAGCGGTCGCCCCCTCGTCGAATCGCGTTGGAGACCGCCGCGTGCACGAGGTGGCCACCTTCCGCCGCCACCGCCGCCGCCACCCCATCGGCGCGCCGCGCCGCAAAGCCGCTGCCGCGCTCACCCACGAAACACAGGCGTCGGTAGCCGCGCTCAAGCAGGTGCTCGGCGGTCACCCGACCGATGGCGTGATCGTCGCCCAATACGCTCGGCAGCTGCGGTTCCTCAACTTGGCCCAGGGTGTTGACCGTAGGCATGGGCAGGCGCTTGAGCCAGTGCCCACGCCAGGTTTCCAGCTCCACCGCCAAAGCGCCATCGCCACGCCAGGCGCGCAGCGCGCGCGCGATCTCCGGCGCCGGCAATTCACGATACACCATACGCCAGTCCACGTCGTGCCGGGCCAACCACGCGGCCACCCCGGTCAAAACCTGGCGCTGCATCGCCGAGCCGCTTGCGCACAGCGCCAGCACCCGTTTACCAGCCACGAACGGTCTCGATACTGTGACGCAGAGAAGAAACTTTTTTGCGCACGAGCGCAAGCATGGCCCAAACCAGCTGTTAGTCTAGGGCCATCAGCACAGGAGCTACCGCATGAGCCATCGCACTGCCACCGCCCATCGTGACCAACACCGCTACGACGTCTGTGTCGTTGGCGGCGGCATGAGTGGGGTCTGCGCCGCCATCGCGGCAGCCCGCAACGGAGCCCGTACCTGCCTGGTGCAAGACCGCGCGGTGTTGGGCGGCAATGCCAGCTCTGAAATTCGAATGTGGATCTGTGGCGCCCACGGCGCCAACACCAAAGAGACCGGCATCCTTGAGGAAATCCAACTCGCCAACTTGGCGCGCAACCCCGCTGGCAACTTCGCGGTGTGGGATGCCGTCCTCCACGACGCGATTGCGACCCAGCCCAATCTCGACCTGTTCCTCAATTGCAGCTGTACCGGCACCGAGGCCGATGGCCCCGACGATGCCCGCGTACTCGGCGCCATCACCTGCTGGCAGTTGACCACGCAAACCTGGCACCGAATCGAAGCCACCACCTTTATCGACTGCTCCGGCGACGGCGTGCTGGCCCTCGACAGCGGCGCCTGGTTCATGCAGGGCCGCGAAGCGATGGACGCCTACGACGAAGACATCCAACCGAGCCAAGCCGACAACCGCACCATGGGCAACTCGATCCTGCTCCAGATCGAAGACACCGGCAAGAAGGTCTCGTTTACGCCAGCGCCCGGCAGCTACCGGTTCAGCAAAGATGATTTCCCATTCCGCTTGCGCGGGGTGAAGGGTAATAATTTCTGGTGGGTCGAACTTGGCGGCCTCAATGACACCATTCTCGATGCCGAACGCATCCGCGGCGACCTGCACGCGGTGATCTGGGGCGTCTGGGACTACATCAAGAACGTGGCCGAAGAAAAAGACGAGGCCGCCACCTGGGACCTGCACTGGATCGGCGCCCTGCCAGGCAAGCGCGAGAATCGCCGCTTTGTTGGCCACCATGTGCTGAACCAGAACGATGTGCGCACCGGCAGCTTTAACGACGTCATCGCCTACGGCGGCTGGTCAATGGATGATCACCACCCTGCGGGCATGATGTACCCCGGTAAGCCCACGGTGTTCCACTCGGCCCCCTCGCCCTACGGCATTCCGCTGCGCAGCCTGATCTCACGCAACGTGCGCAACCTGCTGTTTGCCGGGCGCAATATCTCAGCCACCCACGCGGCCCTGTCGAGCACGCGGGTCATGGCCACCTGCGCCCTGCTCGGTCAAGCCGCTGGTAGCGCGGCCGCGCTCGCCACCCGCCACCGCTGCCTACCCGCCGCCATCGCCAGTGAACACATCGCCGAACTGCAGCAAGCCCTGCTCCACGACGATGTCTGGCTGCCCGGTCGGCAACGCCCGATCAACCCCCTGTCACAGAGCGCCACTTGCGATGCACCCGTGCTGTTGAGCGGCAACGACCGACCCCTCAGCGACGACGACCAGCAGCAATGGCGGGGCAGCCCGGGCGAGGCGATCAGCTTCAGTTGGTCGAGCCCGCAACAGGTCGGCGGCTTGCGCATGGTCTGCGACAGCAATCTCAAAGACCTCAAGCGCATGCCCTGCCAGTATCCAGCCCAACTCAAACTGCCCGATGAACTGCTGCGCAGCTTCCGCGTTGAGGTCGACCGTGGCGACGGCACCTGGCACACCGCGCATCGTTGCGATAATAATATCCAGCGCTTCATCAGCATCCCAGACCTCGGTGAAGCCACCGGCCTGCGCATCGTACCCGAAAGCACCTGGGGCCAGAACGACAGCATCGCCCTCTACGCCGCCGAAGCCGTCCACCAACTGCCCGAACGCAGCCTGCCTGACCTGTCACGCCCGCTGTGGGCCAACCGCTGCGCGCAAGTTGCCCCGAGCGACCTCGCCCCGCCTGAGAACACCGGCAACGGGCGCAATGTGGTTGCCAGTGCTTGAGAACAGCCCTAGCAGGAGGGAGTTGGGGGAGTTGAGGGTTTGAGTGAGTGGTGGAGTTCCTGCGACCTAGGCGCCGCTAGGCG
>JAQIBG010000370.1 GCA_027859175.1 Planctomycetota bacterium
GTTGAGGGTTTGAGTGAGTGGTGGAGTTCCTGCGACCTAGGCGCCGCTAGGCGTGGACCAGGGCCGGTCTGTGATGCCGGTCCTGGGTCCTGGGACGCCTGCATGCAGGCTTAGACGCGCGGCTTCCTGTGCGCAACGGGGACGACTGGATCGACGATATCTACGCCAAACGTCCCTGCTTCCTCAGCCTCTGGCCGCACGGCCTGCCAATGCACAGGACAGGAGCAGAAGCAGCACCCGCAATGACACGCTACTCTCGCTCCACCAGCACGGCGTCGAAGACAGCATTGGCCACAAAGGCCAAATTCCCTAGAAACAACTGCTGACCACCTCCATGCTCAACAAGAACCTGCTCGACTGTGTCTGCGATCGCATCGGCGCCAAGGACGACGCGCCCGCGATAGAAGGCCGAGACTGCTCCGACCATAAAGCAGTTATCGACGGAGGCCCTCAGGTTCTCCTGGACCTTAATCTTCTCTGTGATGATCACGTTATATGCGTGCAAAAAGGCCAACCGCTCGGCCGCCCGCTCTTGCCCCATGAACTGCGGCGGGTACTGCGTCATCGCCGCAGCCACAGACTCACTATGCTCTATGCCCGCCAACCGCACCTTGCCGGACGTAATCCGCTCCAGGAGCATTCGCGCAACCACGTCGACAGCGGCCGAGTAGTCATCGACGAACGTCACTGCACTGCGCCGTTGCAAAGGGGTCACGTCGATCGCATCGATGACCCCCTCCTTGGCACGCGCGATGGCGACCCGGTAGCCATCGATGTCGCCCTGCCATAAACGCGCGAGCATTGCCGTCAACTCTCTACCATCGACAAGCAATACCTCCTCGTCCAGTTCTTCCAGGCGACGCGCAGGCATGGCCTGCAAGATGGACTCGAGCGCATCATGGACCTCAGACTGGACAGCATGCATCTGTGCATCACCAGGATCTTCCTCCAACCGTGAACGCACCAGGGAATCAGCATAGGTCCGCAACTTGAGCAAAACTGGCTGAACACTGGACACTTGCGCCGCGACGGGCGTTGGCAACAGAACGCTGAGAATTCCAATCCATAAGATCATGCCACACAACTTTAGGGAACCTAGCTTCGCACACATCGCTGCACCTCCTCAATCGGCTGGGATGCGGGGCTTAAATGTCACGGCATCCCCGGCCTCGGTTGTAATGGTTGCCACTATGTCTCCCTGCACAGGAACGCCCGGGACACACAACGCGTCGAGATGTGGAAAGGCATCGGCACACACCAGGTCTTGGCGGGCGGTTGTCCTGCAGGGCACATACCAACATTGAGCGTCGGCAAATAAGGAGCTACTGTAAATATAGAATTTTCACCTTCCCGCACTCTCTCTACCTCCAGTCTTACCTCCGATCGCCACCGGAGCGATACAACCCTTACGGCGCGGTCGGGGTGCCGATCTGCATGAGATCGGGGTTCACCACCTCAATTTGTTCGTCCACGATTCGGAAAGCTATCGCCGCCGCCATCTTGGCATCAGCCGTGACCACGGTCAGCAATTGGGCGCGCCCTTGCCCTTGCAGATCGGGATCCTGAATGAAGGCGTGCACGGCGTTCTGTAGTCGCACCACATAGGCGGAGTCGTTGAGCAGGAGCGGGGCTGCCTCCAGGATCGTCGTGGCCTCGGCCACGCGCCGCTCCATTTCATCCCTATCCACGTCGAGATACCAGAGGTTGTCCTGAATGTTCCAGGGCGAACGGATGTCCTGTTCAAGGCTACGTACCACCGACACGTGACGGGCTTCCAGCTGGTTCAGCAACACGGTGCGGATCATCCGCAGGGTCGCGCGCGCCTCCAATCGCTGCAGTTCCGCTTCTTGCACATGCGCCAACCGGGTTGCCTGCAGATCACGCGCCACCTGCCTGAGCCCGGCATCGAGCGCGACCATGTATGGCAGCCCGACTGCGACCTCCACCTTTCGCCGGAAAACGTCGGACAAAGCCGCATGGATGACACCTGCAAGCCACTGCGATTCTTTGACAATGCGATTGAGCTCATCCTCGTCGGGATACGACAGGATCGCACGCGCGGTACTAGCCACTTCGGCATCGAGAGCATCCTCGAGCCCGTCCATATCGAGATCGGCCCTCGTTACCTCGGTCCACGAGCGCAAGAGCTGTCGCATCCTGGTATCAACCATCTCTGCTGGCAACTGCTGGCCAATAGCGTTCGAGACCTCCGTCAGAAAGGAACCGACAACGGGTACCCGCTCTTCTGGCATTTCGGGCCAGACGGACAGAACCAGTTTCTCATACCGGCCCTCGGCTGCGGCGCAGAGCTGGCTACAGATAGCGAGCAACAAACAAATAGCACAGAGACCATTACCGATTCTCATCACATTCCCTCCGAGAAAGAACACTTAGTAAACGGGAGACCATACCACTTTATCGCTGTCGGCATCAAATTGGATTGTAGCCGCGGCAAAGGCTTGCACTGCCCAGCCCTGAATGCCGACACTTGCGTCTGTGTCGGTTGCGATGAAGAACCTGGCATCCTCTATCAACTCCTCGCCAGGCGCATGACTGCCCTCTGCCCGAATTGGAGCCGCAATCGAGGTGAGATTCAACTGCATATCGCCAGAATAGTTTCTGACAGTGATATTTGCAGTCGCAGTCACACCGATACCACCCGGCGTCAATGCTGAGCTAAATGTTCCCAAGTCTTGGTCCTCAGTCTGACCAACAGCGACAGCCTTGGCCACCTTGTTCTCAGCCCCTTCCACATGCAGCACGAGTCCTGCAGCAGCGTGCGCTCTACCCTTAACGCTGCGCCCGCCCATGCGTGAGTCAGGATAAACTTGGCAATACACAAAGCCATCGCCTGCCGCCCTGCCAACAAGGGTAAAACGCGCCTCCAACTGGTCGCCGCTCTCAGGCCCATAGCTAAGCCTTGAGATCTCATCTGCCTGGGTGGGCAATCCACCCGGATTTGGCTCACCACCAGATCCCGTATCGACCACTGCGGCTCTTATCTGCAGCAAGTCACGGCCTATGTCGCCAGGCCTCCACGTATTTGTGACTGTTACAACTCTCCCATCCTGGCATTCTTCATTACCGCTAGCATGGGCCAGAACGCCGATCTCGTCTGCCGCCGAATCCTGCATGCCCTGGCCGGGCTTGTATGAAATCTCAACGCTGTCGCCATTGACCAAGTGACGCACATGCTCCAGTTGATCATCAATCTTCCATTTAAGTGGCGGACTGGTCGTACTAGCCGTGAGAGTCAAATCGCTAGCACCCTGGGCTTGAAGCACCTCCAACTCACCGCTTTGATCAATCGTCGTCTCACATACCGTCGCTGCACTATCCCCCGACCACGTCGGCGGCGGCCCATCCCCCTCGCCACTGAGGCAGAACCCGCCCGAGAAGTTTCCGCTGTGGGCGCCCGAGTAGTCGGACGGGATGGTGGCGGTGAAGACGGCCGTGCCGCACTCCGCGGTCAGGCCGCCGGTCCAGGCGCCCGGCCCCTCGCTGGGTGTCGCCGAGGCCGAGCTCAAGCCCCCGGGCAGACCGGTGATGGTGATTTCCAGCACGTCGCCGGGAGCCACCGTGCCGAAAGGGATCGAGAAGCTCGGCGATCCGAGGGAGACGGTCACCGCCTCCCGGTGGGCCTCGGCGGCGAGGGAGCCCACGAACAGACTGACGATCACCAGCAGGTGGGCCAGGGATCGCCGGCACAGCGGACTTGCATTCATGGATGGACTCCTCTCGGAAGCGTGGCTATGAGGTCGAGGTAGGTAGTGGCGGAGCGGCGCATGACGCTGTCTTCGGAGCTGGCATCGCGCAGCGCGCTGAAGGCCCGCACCGCCTTGCGGTAGTCGCGGCTGACGTAGGCCAGTTGCCCAATCTTGAGCACCACCTCCGAGCGGTGGCGCGACTGCCCGAGGTGCGGCAGCATGCCTTCCAGATGCGTGATGCGCTCGTCGAGGCGCGGGATGTAGTCGCCCAGCACGATCATTCCGCGCGGCCAAGTCGGCGTGTCGGCCCAGCGTGCCTTGGGACCGTCGAAGTTCTGCAACAGGGGCCGTGCCTCGTCCCGACGGCCCTGATGCAGCAGCGCGCAGGCGCGGGCGAAGGCGAGGTAGGCCCGGGCGTCCTCGCTGAGGCGGGAGCCGAAGCGCTCCTGCACCCGCCGATAGGCGTCGACCGCCTCGGGCCAGCGCTCGGTCTCGAAGGCCAGCTCGGCGTGAACCAGGGCGATCAGCGCGGGACCGGCAAACAGGGCCAGCTCCTCCTGGGTGGCGAACAGCTTGCCCAGGCGAAAGCCATCGCGCAGGCGCAGGTAGTTCGAGGGCAGATTGCGTTCGGTCAGCGCCCGGTCGGCCGGATCCAGCGCGAGCATCCGATCGAGGTCCGCCACCGCGCCCTCGCGGTCGCCGAGGACGAAGCGGCACAGCGCGCGCCGGGTCACGACCAGCAGCTCCTCCCGGTCCAGATACCAGGGACTGGTCTGGCGGTTGATCACCGCGGCCGGGTCGCCCTTCGACCAGCGCAGGTTGCCCCAGCCCTCGACCGCACGCATCCGTGCCGGCGGCGCGGTCTGTGAGCGCGACCCCTCCGGTACCGCGAAGCGCTCCAGGGCGGCGTCGGTCGCGCGCGCCGTGGCGATCGCCTCCAGGGCCTGGTCGTAGAGCTGCGCGGCCGCGCGGGCATCGGCCTGGTGCTCGAACACGATGTCGCCATGAAGCCGCCGGGCCTCGCAGCGGTAGAGGCCACCGGGATCCGCGGCCACGAAGCGCCGCAGGTCGCCGAGCGCCTCCCGCTGCTGCCCCAGTGCGACCAGGGCGTGCAGACGGTAGCAGCGCGCCGCCTCCTGGTACACCTTGGGGATCGGGAGCTGCTCAAGCAGCGCCTCGTCGGCCTGGGGATCGGCCAGGAAGCGCGCGCGCAGGTCCTCGTTCCCCGCGTTCTCCAGTGCCGCGGCGAGCAGGCCGTCCCAACGCTCGAGCGCCTCGGCGTGGCGACCCTCCAACCAGGCGACGCGGGCGGCGCGGTAACGCACGAAGCCAGGTCCGTGTTCAAGGAGGTCGCGCAGACGGCGTAGCTCGTCGCGCTCGCGGCGCAGCTCGTCGCGCAAGCCCGTGGACTCGTGATAGCGGTCGTGGTGATCCAGACAGCGCAGCGCGAAGTCGATCCAACGCAGGGCGTCCTGGTAGCGGCGCTGCTCGCGGTACACCCCCGCCGTCCCGGCCGCGGCGCGAACCTGGACCAGTCCGCCAGCGGCGCTGCCGATGGCGTCAAAGCGCGCCAGGGCGCCGGCGACGTCGCCCACCGCCGCCTGACAGCGCGCCAGTTCCAGACGCAGTGCCACCGGCAACGAAGCGGTGTCACCGATGCTCGCGATGATCTCCTCCCAGTGTTTCCGGGCGACCGCTCCAGCGTGGTCACTATCATCGCCACCCGCCGCGTAGAGCGACCAACGCACGCGGGCCAGGGCCAGCCAGGCGGCCGCGTTCGGATCCGGCGACGACCGCAGGGTCGTCAACGCCGAACGTGCCTGCCGTTCGGCCTGGCGATCCCCCTGCGCGACCGCGGACAGCGCCGTGGACAGGCGGTCGTAGGCCTCCGCAGCAGCGCCACTCGGCTCTGCCGCCGGCGCCGCGGCGCTCGCCAAGGCCAACAGCAGCGCGACGAGACATGCAAACGCAGGGGATAGGACTAGATGCATTACGTGAATCTATTACCCCCCCCCACATCACGATCAAGTAGCGATCCCGGCGTCGCATGACCAGATGCGCCCCGAGGTCTCGATGCAGAAATGGGTACAGGTGTTTGTCCTGGTTCCCCCCGCCGGAAAATACCGGCAACGGGCGCAATGTGGTTGCCAGTGCTTGAGAACAGCCCTAGCAGGAGGGAGTTGGGGGAGTTGAGGGTTTGAGTGAGTGGTGGAGTTCCTGCGACCTAGGCGCCGCTAGGCG
>JAQIBG010000415.1 GCA_027859175.1 Planctomycetota bacterium
CGGCAAAAATGGCGCCCCGCGCCGCCGCGCAGGCCGCCAGGCCAGGCCCGACCAAGCCCGCGAGCCCAGCGTAGCGCAGGCGAATCGGGGATCCAAAGGGGCGGAGCCCCTTTGATGAAATGTCGAGGATTCCAACAGAATGCGTGGGGCCCTTCACCCGTATCAATTCTCGACCACTATTGCGAAGCACACAGCCGCGCCGGCAGGCTCCATTGGACCTGCCCGGATCCCTACTGCATCGCACCATGACTACGACCTGTTCGGGAGACACCCATGCGCACCCTGCTCACCACCATCCTCGCCCTGGCCACCCTTGGCCTCGCAGCGCTCGAAACCCCGCTGATTCTCAAGGCTCAGAACCCCAATTCTGATCACATCGTCGTGGTCAATCCGGGCCTCGGCACGATTCAGCTGTATCGCTCGAACATCAACCAGCTGGAGCAGGTGTACGCGACCAACTTCCTGGCCCATCTCGACTACATCAGCAAGGTGCCGGTACCGGGTAAGATGGAGTGGTCGCTGCTGCGTACCGGCTCACAAACCGTGATCCCCACCTACGGCGATGTGATGGACACGTGGCTGCCCCTGATCGACCGCAATACGCCCAAGCCAAAGCTCGAACGCGGACAAGAACCCCCGCTGTCGCTCACGCAGCGGGCCTTCAACAGCGAAGAGGAGTTCTGGGCCAACCCGCCGCAATTTGATGGCACGGTGTATGGCGCCGCCATGAACAGCTCATTCGTGCTGGTCATCCCCAGCCTGTACTGCCTGATGTTCTACTCGGTGGAGAATGACATCATCGACCTGGTCGGCTGGCGGAACTACCGCACCGACATGTACGTGCCGCAGGTGTTCCAGTCCAAGCCCTTACCGCAGGAAATCCTCAAGGCCCTGCCGCCGGATGTGCAATCCGAACGCAAGGAAGCGATGCAAGAGCAGATGGCCAAGCTGGGCGAGGCCGCCGGCACCACCATTCCCTTGCAGCCCAGCGATCCCTGGATCGGCGCCAGCGAAACCAATGGCCAAGTCTTCGTTTTGATCGATGTGGCGAACAAAAAAGCCCTCAATTATCAATACACCAGCAAGGGCAAGACGCGCATCCTGCAGCTCCAGGCGGTCCGGAACCTGGAGATCGACCTGATGATCCCCACCACTTTCAATAGCACGCCCGACGTCGCCGGCCTGATTGCCCGCTACAACAAACATCTGATCAAAGCCAAGATGGCCCCGGTGATGCGCGAAGAGATCGAGGCCCTGGCCAGCCAAAGCCAAGTCACCAGCGACAAAAACTCCGACTTCCACGCCATCATTGACCAATCGGGCGTGGTCCAGCTCGACTTCCACAAAGAACGCCAGATCCTGACCTACCGTCTGTCGGCCCAAGGCATGGATCTGATCGCGGCCCGCGACTACACCATCGAAGCCGGCATCGGCATCCATCGTCGCCAGCTCGAACTGATGGCGAAGGCCAACCGGCTCGTCGACACCGTTGAAGCCCTGGCCAAGAAGAAGGAATGGCCGGCCGTGATCCGCATCGCAGGCATTGCCCTCGACTGGAACCCCTGGCTGTTCGAAACCTTCGGCAAGAACCGCAGCATCTCCCGGATCGAGAAGCAGAAAGACAGCCCTGAATTGGCTCAGGAGTGGCTCGCACTGCTGCAAAAGGCCAGCGAAGAGGCCAAGCGCCGCGAAGACGAGGCCAAAGCACGTCGTGAAGCCGCGCTCGAAGCCCAGAAGGCGCGCAAAGAACGCAAATAGTCGCCACTCGGCACAGATCAACTGAACAAGGCGGGCACTCAGTGCCCGCCTTGTTTCATGCCTGACCGAGGCGAAACTCTAAGCGGCTGTCAGCAAATGAGATAAGTGCCCTAGCCGCGCAAGCGGCGCGACATTTCGCGCTGGATATCGCGCTTTTTGGCCTCGTCGACCATGTGGCGCCGCTTGTCTTCCTTTTTGCGGCCGCGCACCACCGCGATGCAACACTTGGCCCACCCGCGCCGGAACAGTAAGGCGGTGGGCACGATGCTCAGGCCCTTGCCCTGCATCGAGCCGGCGAGCTTGTCGATCTCGCCACGATTCAGCAGCAGTTTGCGGCGGGCCTGAGCAATATGGCCAGTTGTGGCCGCAAAGCGGTACTCACCGATATGCAGGCCATAGAGATACAGCTCACGCTTGTGGTCGAGACGCGCATGCGCGTCACCCCACTGCACGTCACCGGCTCGCAGGCTTTTGACCTCGCTGCCCTGGAGCACCATGCCCGCCTCATACTCGTCGAGGATTTCATAGTCATGCCGAACCCGACGATTGCGCAGGATCAACTGCACCTCGCTCGGCTCGACCTCCTTGGATTGCTTCTTCTTACCAGCCATGGGCTTGCGCACGGTATCTTGGTGTCACCCGGTTACCATCCCATGATCAGGCCCAGGTGGCCTCGCCACGCACGGCCGCAACGCCGGTACCGGGCATCCATACCGGCCCTTCAAATCCTGGAATACCCGCATACACTGCGCCACTCCCCCGTGCTGGGTGACGCACCGGCTTAGTTCGATCCCCTTCATCCCTCACCGGGCCTTGGATGCTCGCCGCAGAGGGTCTATACTTGCAACAGGCTTAGGAGCAGGAAGAGTTTACGACATGGCTGATGGCTTTGCCGTGGTGTTACGTGCATGTCCCGCAGCGACTCAAGGAGTCGTTGCGGCGGCGCTTGGTCGCGTGTTTGGGATCAAGGAAGCAACCTGTCAAAGCGTGGTTGGCTCGGCCCCGATTATCCTGGTTGCCGATCTGAGTGAAGATGCTGCCGCTGTTCTTCAGTTGGTCATGTTCGCACTCACGGTGCAGGGCGCCGACCTGTCGTTCACCAACCAAGGTCTTGATGAGCTGCCGCGAATCAACTGGCCCAAGCCGCCGTTGATTCTCAAGCAAGATATCAATGCCCTGGCCCGTGACTTCGCTATCGATCTGTCTGGCGGCCCCCTGCTCGAGCAGCTCCGTCAGCGCCTCGGTGGTGCGCCGAGCAGCGCCAGCGCGGCGGTTGCCGCCGTAGGTGGCCCGGTTAGCGGAGCCGACTCTGGCAGTAGGCA
>JAQIBG010000426.1 GCA_027859175.1 Planctomycetota bacterium
CGCCTACTCCGGGCCTACCCTGCTCTGCTGGAATCTGGCTTGCGGGCAATGCTGCTCTTGGCCCAAGACTTCGATCTGCACATCTTGATTCCGATGGTGACCAGCGTCGACGATGTTGAGGTGGTGTCAGATCTGCTCGACCAACTGTGCCGCGAGACGGGCGCTACACGCCCCAGGCTTGGCGCGATGATCGAGACACCGGCGGCCGCATTGTCGGTCAAGGATTTCAAGCACCTCATCGACTTCATCAGTTTTGGCACGAATGACCTGACCCAGTACTGCTTCGCCGCCGATCGTGAAAGTGTTTTGGTTGAATCCTACAGTCAGCACGCCGATCCGGCCATGTTTCGATTGCTCGCATTGACCACCGAGGCGGCGCCTGACATGCCGGCATCGCTGTGTGGAGAACTTGCTGGTGAAACGGAGCAGGTTGCGGCGGTGGTGGCCAGCGGCATCGACACCCTCAGCGTGGCGCCACTGCTGATACCGGAGATCAAAGAGGCCGTGCGTCAGATTGGCTTGGCCAGCGTGGCGGTGGCACAATGAGATCCTATGCGAAGGCGCCAGCGCAGCGGGGGGCACTGATCGTTCTCAACCATGGGCACATAGCCGGACAAAAATCGGCCATGGCGCGCTGTCCCTGTCGCGAGTGCTCGGGTTGGCAGCGCGGCTTGTGGTGGGAGCATCGATTGTTGTGCCGGAATCGATGGCCAGGCCTGCTGGCTCCGGCTGTCGCTAGGCCGTAGTGGGCACACCTTGGTATTGGTGATCTGTTTTCCGGTGTTGGTCTTGGTTTACTGAAGCCTGCGCGAATTGGTTCGGGTACCGAGGTGGTCGCGGCTAAGTGTCTGTAATTGGGTCCACGCGGTGGACTGGGCGCTAGCTGATGAGGGCTCGCCTGACATGTTATTCCGTGACGGGCTGGCTAGCCCTGGCGAGCCCAGGGAGCCTGTTTAGGGTGGCCCGCACAGGAGGGTGAGCGATGCGCATCCATCAGGTTCCAGTCCAGTCTCTGCTTGTGGTGATGGTGTTGCTGGTGACGGGACTGCGTGTTCCCGCGAGCGAGTTTACGGCAGTGCTTGGTGACGAGATCGCCGCTGGCGAGTGCCATCCTGAGAATCAGTACCAGTGCGACGTGCGCGCGGCACCCGATGGGCGCACCTGGGCGGTGACGGCGAAGAGCAAGACCAAGGAGACCGAGACGGTGGTACTGCTGTCGGCGGATGCCGGCGTTACCTGGCGCGCTCGGGTGGTGCCCCAGTCATCTGATCCGGATTGTATTTTTGCGGAGGATGGCTCGCTTCATGTGAGCGTGATCAGCAAACGCGATAAGGATCGCGTGGGTTATCTACGCAGCCCCGATGGCGGACTGACCTGGGACGAGCGTCGCACTGTGCCGTGCGCGGTTGATCATCCGCATCTCGCGGTGGATCGCGGCGCGGCCAGTGAACGCCGTGGTGCGATTTACTTGGCGGGCCGTCTGTTCTCCAACAAGGGCGTTGCCGTGGCCACATCGCTCGATGGCGGCGATACCTGGACCGTCACCAAGCACGACCTCGGCGCGCAGCTCAACAAGGGCTTTGTGCAGAACGTGGCCGTTGCCGATGACGGAACGCTGCTGATCGGGATTCGTGGTAAAAATAATATCCTGTCGAAGAATGGCTCCTACGCCGGCAATTCAGTGCACCTTGCCGTGTTGCGCAGTGACGACGGGGGCGCATCCTTGCAGGTGGTGAAGCTTGGAACCCTTGATCAAGGTGCCAACAGCGGGCCTGGCGGCATGTTTCCTGTTAGCCTCGCCCTGCACCGTCTCGGCGCCGGTGAACGCGCGTATTATCTGACCAGCAATAAGCGACCCGCCCCGCAGCCGGCTGGTCTGTGGCTGCGGCATTCAGACGATCTTGGGCAGACCTGGAGCGAGCCGCGTGCGCTGCATCCTTCGCTGCCTGAAGGCTTGGGGGTTGGTCAGGCCGATCTGGTGACCAACGACCAGGGGCTGGTGTGCATTCGCTATTACGCCACCATCAGCGAAGTCTCGGGCGAGAAGGACCCGCAGTATCCGCCCTATTATGTGTACGCGATGGCCTCGGCCGATGGCGGGATGACCTTTAGCGAACCGGTGCAGCTGAACACCCAGGCACTGCCGTTCTCGCCGTGGGGCTATCAACGCCGCGTTCTTGGGGGCGATCAGAACTTCTCGTGCGCTCTGCCCGATGGGTCGTTTTTATTTGCGTGGACCGACACCCGCAGCAAGCATCCCAACTATCAAATCTATCTGCGACGGGTTCGCTTTGAATAGGCCTCGCCCGGTGCTTGGCGATCACATCTGAAGGCCAAGCTTTCCGCTATGCGCTAGGGCTTGGTGTCGACCGCTGCCTGGCCGCGCCAGGGGCGTGACAGGGGGTCACCGCCGGCGAGGTACTGGTAGGGGCAGGGGATCGTGCGGTGGACGGCTTCTACCAAGCTGAGGCCGCGCGCGCGGTGAACGTGAATGAAGGGGCTTGGGAATTTCAGGGCCAGGTTCATGGGTTCTGACACGGCTCCGCCCGATCCAGCTGCGCCGGCGCCCAAGAAGACAGTGAAGGGTGCCTGGCCGGCCTTCGGCTGCAGCGCGCCGCCGGTGCTGGTGAGGTGGTCGCACCAGGCGCCGGGCAGAATATGAGCTTCAGACTTGGCCCAGTCGAAGCCGGCGAGCCCAATCATTGCGCCGATCACCTGTGAGCCAGCGGGTGGCAAGCGCCCGGGGAGAACCAGGGCCTCGACGCCGAGTTCGCGCAGGCTGGCGGCGGCCGGGTCAAACAGGGGGCGCCGCGGGCCGGTGCGGGCCTGATCCTTGGAAATCATATAATACACGGTGCCGGTTGGCTCGGTGCCGTCACTCGCCACGCTGCGCTCGATTTGGCTCAGGGCCTGGTCCAGGCTGAGGCCACGGCCGCGGGTTGGCATCAACAGCATGGCAAGACGACCGGGACTGGACCCCTCAACCGCAGGCAGTTGCTGAAAGCCCAGGCTGGGGCCGGGGTGGATCGCGATGCGTGCTGCATCCATCGCTGCGACCAGCTTGACCCAGCTAGGCCGCTCGCGTAGCGCGGCGAAATCGCCATCGGCTTCGCTATGGGCGCGGTTGTACCAACCGGCTTGAATCGCTTGGGCGAGTGAGGCTTCGGCGTCATCGAGGGCATCGTTGAGAGCCTGAGCACAGGCCAAGTTGTAGAGCACGGCCGGTGCGGCGTGATCGGTCGCCAGTTCGCTTAGCGCGGCGATAGCTTCGGGGTATCGCTTGGCCTGAAGGAGTTCGATGGCCACTTGGATGCGTGGGTCTTGCCCGGCTGCCAGGTCTGCCGCTGCCCCCGGCGCCTCCACGCGCTCGGCGTAGGGGTTGGCGAAAGGAGCGGTTATCACGCTACGTGTTTGGCCCAGCAGGGGTGCAAGCAGGGTCAGCGCGGTGAGCGACCCCGGCCCACGTTGCCAGCTTTGCAGCCCGTCTTGCTTGGGCAGGTCGATCGCGGTGGGAAAGTCGGCGGCGTAGGCAATGCAGGTAATGCGCTCAGCGAGGCCACGCTCTGTGAGGGCGGCTTCGATCGGATCGAGGATTAGCCCTTTGAAATCGGCCAGACTGATTCGGTGGCCTGCTGGGATTGCGCTGAGACGAATCGCCTGGGCTTCAGGAATGCCCCGTAGTGCCATCCAGCGTGCCGCGATCGCCACGCTGGCCTCGCTCTCGGCGTTGATGACGACCGCGGTGGTGCTGGCATCAACCGCAGCCGATAGCGGAAGCAAGCACAGCAACAGAAGGGCGATGGTGGGCAGTCGCATGGTCACCTATATGGCTGCGCGGTTCCCCGGATCGGCCTCCGCTGTCAGCGCAGGTATCGTGCTGGCGAAGTGGGCAGTGCCAGGCTGGGTTGTTGGATGGAGGTGGTGACCAGCCTTTACGACTTGGGCTTGGAGCTCGAGAGCACCTTGTCGATCACGTAGCGAATGGGTGTTGGGTCCCAATCGCCCTTGTGGGGGATGGTGATGGTGACCGCGCCGGTGCGACAGCTGCCACCGATCTCACGGTAGAGTTGCGTGACCTCGTGGTCTTTGAAGTAGAGCGATGAGTAGCACTGATGCGGGGCCAGCGCGAGCCGCGCATCGCCGCGCCAGTATTCGATCCACGTTCCGTGCCTACGCCATTGCGTGAGCGGCAGCTGTGGAAACAGGCGTTCATAGGCCTGGGCCAAGGGGATCAGCACTTCAGGTCCGCGTTCAGGGAAAAAATCGGCAAGCTGCATCGCGATCTCGCTGCCTTGTTTGTAGCCCATTCGGCTATATCGCAACCACGAGACTGGCAGGACAGTCCAAAAAATAATGAGCCTGTGGTGAGGGAAGACTCACGTGAGGCCATATGTCCGATGTGACCAGTCAAGGGCAGGATGCGTCTTTGGACTGCTACTAATCGGCCGTGGTGTCCGTGGCCTTTTCAATCTAGTTGGCCCAAGTTGCATAACAGTGAGCCCCGACGCGCTGCGCCGGGGCTCCTGATCCCATGCCGGGAAGATGGGCTTGGCATGGCCGTGGTGTTACTGCACCGCATCTTTGACATCTTCAGCGGTGTCCTCGATGGATTCGCCAACATCATCAGCGGCATTCTCAATGCTGTTGCCGACATCTTCGGCTTTATTTTCAGCTTCGCTGTCGCAGCCGGTCAGGCAGGCGGCAAATCCAAACAAGGCGGTCAGGGCAAGGGTGGTGATAATACTGGGGGTACGCATGGGCTGTCCTTTTGAGTGAGTCTTTGCAATATTGGGATTGGTGGGAGTCAGGTGAGTTTTTTGCTGCCGCTACCCAGGTGGAGAACCACCGAGATCAGGAACAGCACCACGAAAACCGCGAATAGGATTTTCGCAATGGCGGCGGCGCTGCCGGCGATGCCGCCAAAGCCAAAGACGGCAGCGATGATGGCGACGATAAAGAAGGCGATAGATGCGCGAAGCATGTGACGTCCTTTCCGAATAAACGGCGTAAGGCAGGTGCAACCGCCACGACATGTGGTTCGGTTGGCTGTCGACAGGCAAATTCTAGCGGCGGCTGGTTGGATTGTTCTAGACGCGCTTGTGAATATATCCCGTGCCATGTAAGTGATTAACGCACCGTTACTTGGGGGCCATAACGGAAGTACATCTAGGTGTATTTTGCGCAGTATCGCTCCAGCCGCGGCGCGTGTTCTTGGGGCCTCCGTCAGGCCTTGCCTGAGGAGTGGGCGGCCCGTTGGCCAGCTGATGCGAGAGGGCTTGGGTTGCGGCGTGACCTCAGCCATGAGGCTACCGGTGTCGAGGTGCCAGGTGGCCTGTTTGGCGCCATAGCGCAGTTGGCTTCCTGCCGTGAGTTCAAGCGTGCTGCCGTCGGCGTGCCGGAGACTGACGGCGGTGACGGCAGTGAGTGGCTGGTTGCGGCTGACGGCATCGCCGATGGCGATACTCGCGAAACCTACCTGCGCTTTGATGCCAGCGAGGCCATTGTGGCCGGCAACGCTGAGTTACATCTGCGGGTGGCGGGGCGAGGTTCTGATGCCGGAACGACTAGCTTTGTGATTGAGCTGATGCAGCCTCCAGCCACGCCATGGCAGGAAGACGGCCTGACCTGGAGCCAGCGCCCTAGCACAGTGTTGCGCACCGGCGCGCGTTTCACCTGCGCGGCCCAGATTGGTGAAGACCTGGTGATCGATGTGTCAGATCTGATCCAGGCGGCGGCTGATGCCGACATTTTGCCCCGAACAACGCTGCGCATTCGCTCAACCCAATCGGGCAGCCAGCGCTATGTCGCCTTCGATAGCGACGAAGCTGTCGGCGGAACGCCGCCGCGGCTGCGCTGGTTGGCGCTGATCGGTAACGGCTAAAGCTCCTGCTCATTGACGAGAAAGGCCCGTGCACCTCTTCAGGTGCACGGGCCTTTTCTTGGGCGATCAGGGCGCGGTTACGGACTCGGTGTATAATCCAGACGCAGAAATACCACCGCAGCAGGTGGGAGGATCAGGTCGATGCTGCGTTGGTCGGCGCTGAGTTCGATCGTGTCTTCGCTGCTGTGCAGGCTTGGGCCCGCTTTAAAGTCAGCGTCTGCTGGGCCGGTGATGGTGCGCACGGTGGCGCTGGCCGCGGTCGGCAGTGTGGCATCGAGGATCACGCGTAGCGCGTTGCTGTCGGTGCGTGCGCGATGGACCAGGCACAGCGTCACGCCGGTATCCTCGGCAATCGCCACGGCGTCGATCAAAGCCATGCGAGTGGCAACCGGATACCAGGGCGTGAACTGAACGGCTTGGGGGACGCCAGGAAGATGGCGTTCCTTGAGCGCCAACACGCGGTTACCCGGGGTCGCGTTATACGCGGCCAGGACCTGCCCTTGCGGCAAAAAATAAGGATCCTTTCCCTCAGTGGCGCGTACCGCTGTGATGCCCCAGGTGGTGCCGAGCATCATCGATTGGCAGCCAAGATCGGTGTAGCGGGCTTGGCGTATCAAACCGTTGAGGTAGCCAGCGGCACCGAGGCCCATCGGCAGTGCGTCGCTGTACGGGCGCTTGCCGATGCGCTTTTTCACTCTCCAGGCGTTCCAATTCCACTCGGTGGCGGCGATGCGATAGTCGGCTGCAACGAGGTCGTCGAGCCAGCCACCAAAGGCGGTGTTGCGGCCCGCATCATCAAAAATACCTGGGGCAGCGAGCAGGCCATACCACGCTTCATCATCGCTCAGCTCGGTGCCGGGCACGGTTTCGCCGTGGCGCCGCGATGCGTACACACCCATCGGTGCGTATTGGTGAATGGTTACGTGGCGGTAGCGACTGCGCACGTCTGGATGCAATAAGACCTGACGGCGCAGGATATTGGCGCTGCGGTTGTCCGGGTTCCAGGGGTCGTGGAGGCCGTCTACAATCAGTTCGACCTGTGGCGAGACCGCATGCAGGGCATCAGCATAGGCGACCAGGCAATCAACGTGACGCTGGATGACTGCTGCATCGTCGGCCAGTCCGAGGCGCTTACGTTCCTCGGGCTTGGGTGGCCACTTAAACCAGATTTCATTGCCGACCGCAACCAAGCCCACCGAGACTGGCTCAGGGCGACCATTGGCGGCGCGGATAGCGCCCCAGTCTATGGCGTCCGCTTGGACGGCGCCGGGTTCGGCAACGCAATAGGCCAACATGCCGGCGGCGTGCTGCGCGGCGTCGGCAATGCTGCGGCGGCCGTCGAGGGCGTCGCCGAGATTGGTGACCAGCAGGGGCGCAAAGCCGAGTTCATCGCGCAGGTCAAAAAACTCATCAAGACCGAAGCGGTTGCTGTATTCGCCGCCGCGAAAGCCTTTGGTGAGCGGTCGGGCGGGATCGGCCCGGCCTGGGGCCTTGTCAATCAGGTCAGTCCAGTCGTCATAATCAACCCCGGTGCCGCCGGGAAAGCGTACCAGCTGCGTGCCGAGCTCAGCGAGTTTGGCGATCACAGCGGGGGGGAGACGGCCCGCGTCGTCGCAGACCGCTTCGGGGCCGTGCTCGGAGCTAAAGGTGGGGCGTTCGAGGAAGCCGCCAAACAGGCGACGATCGAGTTGGGCCTCGATCTGGGCCGTAATCGTGATGCTTGGCATGGGGCCGGTCT
>JAQIBG010000432.1 GCA_027859175.1 Planctomycetota bacterium
ATCAGGGCCATGAAGTACAACACCACGGGAGGGACTTCAAATGCCTGACACACAATGGTTTGCAGACTGCGGCTGGGGCGTTTTCTGCCACTACCTAGCCAACCCGCCAAGCACCAAGACCAACACGCCACTCAGCGCCGAAGCATGGAACCAGCAGGTTGACGCCTTCGACGTAGACGGCCTTGCCCAGCAACTTGAGGCCGTCAAGGCCCCCTACTTCTTCATTACCATCGGCCAAGGCTCGGGCCACTTCTGCGCCCCCAGCGACACCTACGACAAGCTTACCGGCATCACGCCAAGCAAGTGTTCGCAACGCGATCTCGTTGCCGACCTCCACGCGGCACTGGCCCCGCGCGGCATCAAGTTGCTGGTGTATTCGGCGGCCGAGATTGGCTGGGGCGATGCCGAGGCCCGCCCCGGGCTGAAGCTCACCCACCACCACAGCGACCCCGACAGCGGCGGCACCAAGATCTGGCGCCGTCATCGTCAGGTTGCGTTCATGAAAAATATCGAGGCCATCCACCGCGAGTGGTCAATCCGCTGGGGCAACAAAGTTGCCGGGTGGTGGATTGACGGCTGCTATGAAGAAGAATACCGATTCCCAGACGACAAGGCGCCCAATTTCAAAACCTTCGCCGACTCCTTGCGCGCAGGCAATCGCGACGCCATCGTGTGCTTCAATACCGGCGTGCGCACCCCAATAAGCTGCACCACGCAATATGAAGATTACACCGCCGGTGAAATTGCCGACGCGCTACCCGAAAGCCCAGGCGCCTGGATTGACAAGCAAGGCCACAAGGCGCGCTATCACGTGCTTAGCTATTTGGGTGACTACTGGTGCAAGGGCGCGCCGCGCTTCCCCACCGCACTGGTGACCGGCTACACCGAGCACGTCATGAGCAAAGGCGGCGTGATGACCTGGGACGTACCGATCGCTCAAAACGGCCTGATTCCAGAGGCCTTTATCCAGCAACTCGCGCAGATCCGCAAGCCGCCTAGGTAACACATAGCGCGAAGCTAAGGCAGGTTGGCAGCCTTGACGCCATTGATCCGGAGGCCATGCACGGTGATGGCGTCAAGCTCTGCTGGACCAACCCCCAAGTGCCAGATCTGCACCGTGGCCAGCGGATCGCGCCCGCCACGTGAGTCGACAAAAGCGCTCATCGGAATCTCCAAATGGCTCCGTAGGGCCTCTGGAACCGGGGCCACGGCTTCAAGATTAGTGACCCACTCCCCCAACGAATTGACCACAACCAGCACCAGCGCGATATCACACGCGCGTTTGGCACTCAGGTCAATTTCCAGGCTACGGATCTGATTCAACGGAATGACCACACCCTGCCGATCATAGCGCACGCGGATCTCGTGATAGGGCTGGCCCACATCGGTCTCGGTATTGATCGCTGGCCGCAAGCCATCGGCCACCGCGCGGCCAAACCATGGCGCATCTAAACCAATTTCGGTCACACCTGACAAAACAGCCTGATCGGCCGACCACAATACTTCAATGGCCTCCACCGAGCCAGGCTCAGGCGCACCCAGTGCGGACTGCCCGGACGGCATCGCATCACTACGCCGCTCGCCACCAGCCTGCACCAAGTCCACCGCACCACCAGGCAACTGCCAAGCGACCTGACCCTCATCCACGGCCAAGGAGCTTGCGGCCGCCTCGACAGTCACCCGGAATCGAGTCCCCACCACCCGCATCTCGGCGTGCGGAGTCGCAATCGTCATCGGCAACTCAGGCCGTTGCGGCTGGGCCACAATCGCCATCGATCCGAGCGCGACCCACTGGCGGTTATCGGCCTGGAGCTGCCAACGACAGCCGGCCTGGAGCTGGATCAGGCTGCCATCACGCAAGGCGATCCGTGCTGGGCCATGCACCCAAGCACCCGCATCCAAATCTGATCCGGGGCGCACCACGGCATCGGGCGCCCCTTCAAGCAGCGTGGCCAGAAGCCGCGCCGTGCTCGGCGTCGGGTCCACAAGCACAGGCCGAGTCTGATCGCGCGACTGCATCGCCACCAGACCACCGATCAGCCCCAGCGTCGCCACCAGCAGCAAGCCAATCACAGCCGGATGAATGGCACGCCGACGCGGTGCTGGCTGCCGACGGTGGCCGGGCTGACGCGCAGACCGTTTGCGCGGCGCCCGTGGGTGCACGCCGGTGCCGGTGCTGGCAAGCACCGGCACCGCCTTACTGCTATCACCCAGATAGGTCTCCAACAGCGCGCCATCAATCGCGATCAGCGCAGCCCAAGCTCGGCGTACGTCGACATCAGCTAACAATTCGCTGAGTTCGTCGGCCTCAGCCGTTGTCAATGCGCCATCGATCAAGCGCTCATACAGAGCCTCCAAGCGCTTCATTGCACCTGCTCCCGCCGGCGCTCAATGCAGTTCCGCAAGGCGGCACGAATCCGACTCAGACTCACCTGAATCGCGCCTGCCGTGGCATGAAGCCGTTCAGCGATCGCGTCAAGGCTCAGGCCCTGGTGGTAGCGCAGGCCAATTAACTCTTGGTGCCGCGGCTGGGCTCCCTCAAGGCAAGTTTGCAGATGATGCAAGTCTTCGTCACAGCGCAGATCTTGTTCCTGGAGGGCCTGCTCGATGCGCTCCTGCAACTCCTCTGGCAACACGGGGCGCTCGCGCCGATGCCGCTTACAAATTTTTGGCGCCACCTTTCGGGCAATCCCACGCACCCAAGCATCGAAATCGCGACTGCGATCAAAATCCTCAATTCGGCGCAACACGATCATGTAGCACTCTTGGAAGGCATCCTCAACCAAGTCCTGGGGCAGCCATAAACGCAGAAAGCCAAGCAACTGTTGGCGCCGGGCAACGAAACGCCCCAACAGCGCGTGCCCACTGGCATCGTGGCCCAAGTCGGTGACATCCTCAGAATCGGTTTCGCCGCCCATGCCGGCTACCCTAACAAGCAGACACCAGTGATGGCAACGCCAATCATGTGAGTGAGCCACATCGCCACGACCTAGCAAGGCGGCTGTATGGTTCGAAGTGCTCGCGGCAAGGGCGCCGCTGAGTGAGCCACCGCGGGTGGCCCAAGCACCCAGTCTGTATGGTTTCGACTCCTGCCGGCAATTGCCACTGGAGACAAGCCCATGTGGACCCGCAGTTTTGCACTTCTGACCTTATGCTCCAGTCTAGCCCTGGCCCTTGATGCCAAGCCCCGCGTGATTGAAATCGCGCCGGTCACACCTGACACCATCCGCGTAGTCGTGATTCACGGTGAAGCTGCCAGCGGCGCCCTGGAGCCCTATGTTCCGCAAGCAGACGACATCCTGGAGGTAAAGGGCAAGACCCGCGTGGTCTACGCCCCCGACTACCGCATTCGCGGTCACTTGACCAATCACGGAGCCCAGGTCCTGTTCCGGCCGGTCGACGTACTAGCCAAAGACAACTGGGATGCCGACCGTCTATTTGCGACGTCAAACGTGGCACTGAGCTCAAGCAACGACAGTGCCTTCTCGAGCCCCCATCAGCCCAGCGCGATCGCGCGCAAGAGCAAGGTCCACCACTTTCGCATGAACGCACTCGGCGCCGACGCAAACTGGCCGCCGCCATTTTCCGAACGCCACACGGCCTATCTCACATTTTCCACGGCACTCACTCCAGGCAAAACCTATCGCCTAGACCTCAGCGCAGCCGGATGCGGCATCCACGATTATCTCCACCAACCCCACAACGTTGTCACCGAATCCGTTCACGTCACCCACCTCGGCTTTCGCCCCGATGACCCATCCAAACACGCCTACCTGAGCTTATGGCTCGGCACCGGAGGCGCCTATGACTTCAATGACCAACAAGCCTTCGAGTTGATCGACCACAACACCGGCAGCACTGTCTTCAGCGGCCAGGCCAGCCAGGTCCGCGCCGTCGATGGGCAAGACGGCTTCGGCGAAGTTCACACTGGAACCGAGGTCTTAGTGTGCGACTTCTCCTCCTTTGACACCCCCGGTACCTATCGCCTCTATGTACCCGGCTACGGCTGCTCCTACCCCTTCCAGATCGATGACAATGCCACCTGGCAAGTGGCCGCGCGCAGCGCGATCCGTGGCCTCTACCACCATCGCTCTGGGATTGCCCTAACCGCCCCCTACGCCAGCTGGGAGCGGCCACGAAACTTTCACCCCGATGATGGTGTCGACATCTTCCAGTGCACCACCACCTGGGCCGTGGCGCCAAGCTCTGACGAACAAACCGAGATCCACGCCGCACTCAATGCCAGTAAAACCAGCAGTACAATCGAGGCCTGGGGTGGCTACCACGATGCCGGCGACTGGGATCGGCGCCCGCAACACCTCGGCATTCCACGCTTGCTGCTGCAACTGTACGACATCAACCCCGGCTATTGGCAGCAACAGGATCTCAATCTTCCGCCCGATGGCAGCTTACCAGACCTTCTCTGCGAAGCGGTGTGGCTGGTCGATTTTTACCAGCGAATGCAACGCAATGATGGCGGCGTGCGCGGCATGATTGAGCTCGACCAAGAAGGCACGCAATGGCCCGATGCCAGCTTCACCAATAGCCTGACCGTCTTGGCAACCGATGCCGACCCAATGACCAGCTACCTGTTCGCCTCCGTTGCCGCTCAAGCAGCTCGCGTCATTGCGCCCTTCGACAGTGCGCGCGCAGCCGGCTACCAAACCAGCGCCGAGAACGCGATGGCCTGGGCCGAAGCTTGGCTGGCAAACAATAACGGCGCCGCTCTGCATCACGGCTACCGCGATGCACGCAATGCCGCTGCGCTCGAACTGTATCGGCTAACTGGCGCCACAAACTGGCACCAACTATTTCTCCAGACCACGGCTTTCGATGGCAGCAAAGAGCTCAAGACCCAAGTTTGGGACAGCCACGATCAAGCCTTCAACGCCTTGGAATATTGGCTGGCAGCTGATCGCAGCCGAGATCAACAGGTCCTCGCGAATGTGACCACCGCCATCACCGCCAGCGGCGAAGAGTGGCTAGGATTCCGAGCTTTATTTGGCTTTGGCAACACACGAAATCCCTACGCCCCTCCCGGCTGGGGAAACATCACCCTGCCGGCCGCGATTCCACTGGTCGGCGCCCACCTCGTCACCGACGATGAACGCTACCTATCGGGCTTGATCGAAAGCGTCCAATACAGCCTCGGCGCTAACCCCGACAACCGCAGCTATGTCACAGGATTGGGCCACAATCAGCCCGAACTGCCCCTGCATATGGACTCGCTAACCATGGGCACCGCGCCGCCTGAAGGCATCGTCCTCTACGGCCCCCATCCCGGTTACGAGTGGTCACAATATTTATGGGAAGATGCCTACGTTCCCGCCATTAACTCGTGGCCAGTTGGCGAACGCTTTGCTCACCTCGGCGGCGGCGGCGTACAGAGTAATGAGTACACCGTTATGCAAGGCATGGGGCCAGGTGCTTTCCTGTGGGGGTATCTCGCGGCCCAGGGGCGTGACACCACGCCGGCAAATCGGCCACCAAAGGCTGAGTTCAGCAGCAGCAGCGATGATCTACGCGTCCAACTCGATGCTTCTGCCTCGTCTGATCCAGATGGCGACACGCTTAGCTATACCTGGAATTATGGCGATGGCGGCAGCGCTAGCGGCAAGACGGCAGACCACACCTATGCAGCCGCTGGCAGCTATACCATCACGCTAAACGTCAGCGATGGCGCCCTCAGCCACACCACCAGCAAAACCGTCACCGTCTCAGCAGCCGCGGCGCCATTGCTGCCTGCGCTAAGCGACCCGGGCAATCTCAAGGCCGGCTTACGCTACCGCAGTTTTATCGGCACTTGGAGCGCCCTGCCTGACTTTGCAAGCCTGAGCGAACACAGCAGCGGCATTGCCACCACCCTGGGCTTGGACCAGCGCCCTGCTGATGATAATTTTGCCCTGAGCTTCGACGGCTCTCTGTTGGCCCCCGCAGACGGCGTCTATCAGTTTACCCTCAGCAGTGACGACGGTAGCCGCCTATTCATTGATGGCGAACTGGTGATTAATCACGACGGCCTGCACGGCGCCGACAGCAAGACCGGCAGCATCGGCCTAGCACAAGGCCTGCATGCAATCTCGGTCGATTACTTCGAGAAGTCCGGCGGCCAAGCTCTGACCGTGCAGTGGACGCCCCCCGGCGGCACCGCTGTCAGCATTCCGGCCGCAGCGCTATCCCATCCGGATACCGGTGACCAAGCCTACCAAGCGGCGGACGGCCTGGTGGTTATGGAAGCAGAAGCGGCCACTGGTGGTGCCGCTGGCCGTGGCGCCTACACCGGCACCACGCTGCCAACCGGGAGCGGCGGCCATGCCAACGACGCGTCGTAGGCGCATACCACGAACAAGGAACATCGCGGGCTAAAGCCCACGCCACGGGTTGGATGCCGGCAGGTGTTGGTTGCGGTTGGTGCTTAGCGTGGCGTGGGCTTTAGCCCGCGATCTTCCCGGTGCGCGCTTCGCGCGTTGGATGCCGGCAGGTGCTCGCGCGCGTCAGGCCCTGGCGTACCACGAACAAGGAACATCGCGGGCTAAAGCCCACGCCACGGGTTGGAGCCGGCAGGTGCTCGCGCGCGTCTGGCCCTGGCGTACCACGCCGCCGGTCGGGAGCGGCGACCGTGCCTACGACGCGCCGTAGGCGCGCACCAGGAACCAGAAACCAAGAACCAACCCTCAACGCCCAGCAATCACGCTCGGATCTTTGATCCCATACCAAGCCTGCTTCGGTGACAGCGATTCGTTATGGCCGTCACAGAAGTTATAATTGGCGCGTCCACGATGGCGAATCTCGGCATCGTGGTGATCGCGGAACTTGCCCTCAGCACCCAACGTGGTGATGCCTGCCCCCCAGGAACAGCCGAACACGACGCGATCAGACTGGTGCTTGACCGTCGCCTGATGGAAGTCGGTATTGTTCCAACTCATCACCTGGATGAAATTGGTGGCGTCGCTGTTCGGACGATCCAGGTAATTGTTCATGCCAAAACCGGGTCGCCACCCCCAAGCACCACTCTTATCATTCACGAAATCTGGGCAGCCTTTGATGACCGTGCTGATATCGCCCTTCACAATGGCCAGGCGACCATCGCGATCAACGCGTTCGCGCTCTACATAGGGCGCAAGCTCCAGAAACCAGATCGTCGTCGGCCCCCACGCCGCCTCACATTGCGTATAGGTCTCGCGCCGGACATAGTAGCCGTCGTTGTCTTCCTGATACGCCAAGTGGGCCATTCCAATCTGGCGCAGATTTGAGTTACACTTGATCGCCCGCGCCGAAGCGCGCGCCATGTTCACCGCCGGAATCAACAGGCCTGCCAGCACAGCGATGATCGACACCACCACCAGCAATTCGATTAACGTAAACCCCTTGTCGCTCCGCATGGACATGCTCCTCACTATAGATGCACAGACCTCAGATTACAAGGCGCGTTGCGCCGCTACCGCTGCATCTTCGAGTGGCCAACTGCATTGATGCGGGTCAAGCCCGGCACGCGCGGCATATGCCGCAAGCTGGCCGGCGCCTTCGCCCATGGCCACGGCATTGCCGGTAACCCGGTAACTCGCATGCGCGAAAAAGTCACCGGAGATGCACCGACCCGCCATCAGCAGGTTATCAACATCACAGGCAATCAGGCTGCGCATCGGTACATCATAGGGCTGGGCCTTGACCCCTTCCCCGCCCAAACCTTTCCCCTTGCTGGGATTGGTGCTGTGCACATCCACGCAGAAGGTGGCGCGACACACTGCGTCATCAAAACGCGCGCCGCGCACAAGATCGTCAGCACTGAGCATGTAGCGACCATGAATGCGACGGCCTTCGCGAATGCCAATCTGGGCGCTGGTCGCCACCAGACAAATATCGTTCCACACGCCGCCACGGCTGCGCAAGGCATCAACGATGCGGTTAACCTCATCGCGCCCAGCCAGGGTGGCCTGCGAGACATCATCAGCGCTAAAGCCACAGGCTTGGTACTGGTGGTTCGCCATCATCAAGAACAGGTCATCGTAAACATGAAACAGGCTGGGCCTGGCGTAGGAGGGATCGACCCCACCTGCGCAAATGTCATTGCGGAAGTTATCGGTGACCTCGGCATAGCGACCAGCCTGACCACACAAATAGTCATGCCCGATGGCCGCAACATCAAGACCACCAACCAAGGCAATCATGCTCATCGGCTGAGCCTCGCCTGGGGCATCGGGGCGACCGTAGTCAAAACCACAGCCCGCCGCCGCAGCCAGGTCACCATCGCCAGTGCAGTCGATGTACACCGCGGCTCGCCACGCCTCCACGCCCGACTTTGAGGCCGTCAGCACCGCGTCAATTCGCTCGCCACTGCGCACCACCTCAACAACCCGCGTATGCAAGCGCACCCCAACCCCAGCCTCCTGACACATCTGCTCGAGGGCGTATTTGGTTTGCTCCACATCATACGCGCTCTTGGCGCCACCCGGCTCATTGGCGCGCGGCTTGGCGCTCATGCGCTGATGGATCTCGGCCATCAAGCCCGTTTTGTTGTTGGCATCGATGACCCAGCACAGCAAGCCGCTGGTCCAAATACCACCCAGGCACCCAGCGCTTTCAATCACATGCACCGAGGCCCCGGCGCGTCCGGCTGCGATGGCTGCTGCCACCCCGGCCGGCCCGCCACCGCACACCAGTACATCGACTTCGCGAACAACAGGCACACTCCGTGCCGGAGCTTCAATACGTGTGGTCGTCATTATTTCGCCTTTACGTCAACGGTGACCGAGCCACCCAATGTTCGATTCGCATAGCTGCCGTCTGGTGACACATAGAACACCACGGCAATCCGTTCGTAGCCAGCCGGCATCTTCGCGGGGGCTTCGTAGGGCGTGGTCACCCCCGGCACAATCTTGGGCTTATGACCACTGCCACCAACCCCAGGCTTGCGCTTGCCACCATTGAAGCCGTGCAGATCAACGCGCAGAATCTGCTGCTTGGCAATCGTCTCGGTGCCGAACACCACCTGGAAGTCGATCGTATCACCTGGAGCCGCCTCCTTAGGCACCGACACCGAACCCCAGTCGAAGGCCTTGACGGTGCGCTCAGGGCCATCTTTGAAGACCTTGGCAGTCGTGCTCGCTTCAACTTCTTTCTCAACATCCTCCTCCGGCTCGGGCGGCGTGTAGCGGATCGGCCGTTGCCCGGTAACCGCCAGGTTCTCCAAGGCACCGGCATCACGCTGTCCATTAGGAGCGTGACCGGCAAAGTCATGGAGTTGCGGGCCATTAAACTGCCAGGTCATCAACTCGTCGATATCAGTCTGTGCATCCGCCAGGGTGCCGCGCGCAACGCGCAGGTAGTCAAGCGCACCAGCGAAGCCGTCACCCACCACAAAGTCAGCGGTATTATCAAGCGACACGCTTGCTGCCGGCATCTGACCCGAAGCATCACCCGTCACATCCTTGCCATCCACATACACGGTCACGCGGCCCGCAACGCGATCGATTTCGGCCAAGACGTGATGCCACACCCCATCATCAACGCGCACCGTCGCCAGTTGCCGCAACTCACTACCACCACCAATCAGACGCACTGCCGGACGACCGCCGTCGATCACCAGTGCGTAACCACTCTCGGTGCCCAGCTTGCCGGCGAGCACACCGTCTGCCGATACCGTCAGCACGGCCTCAATTAGGAAGTTATTGGTGTCCATCCGTACCGTCTGACGCTTGCTGCCGTCAACCGTGGTTTTCTCGACCTCCTTGCCCTTCTTCTTCTCAAAGACCATATCCTTGACCAGTTGCTGTTGCGCCAAGCGCAGCACCCGCTTGCCATCCAACTGAAGCGCACCGTCAACCCAATCCTCCAAGGGGCCGGCGCGGTAATCGTCGAGGGTATAGCCAGTGGCCACCAAATCGTTGCCAGGAATCGCGCCACCAAGCATTTGCCGTTGCCCGCCAAACAACTTTTGCATGTACACATCGTAGCCGAGCACGGTCTGCGGATCGGCCGGATGCTTGCGGAAATGCCACTCGCCAACCTGGCCGCTAAGCGACCAGGGCACGAACACCTGCACGCCGCGGTCAATCGCCGCCGAGGTGTCGGTCAGTCGGAAGTCGCGCTGCTCCGGATCGCGGGTAATCGGATCGTCGGTCACCCAGCCCATGCTCGAGGTGATATTATTGCCAGCCTCGGCGATCGCTGCCGCGAACTCATCCGGGGTCACATACTTGGCACCACGCCAGCGGCTGAACACAGCTTGCACACCGTTGCCGACTACGTTGTTGGAATAGGCGATTTCCGGTGCTTCAAGCAGGGTCCAGGAACTAATCGCCGAGAAGTGCATCCCTTCAAATACGTTGCCGAGTACATGCTGCTGCTCGCCATGGCGGCTCGAATGGCGCTGCCCATTACGAAAACAATACCCAGTATTGTGGAAGACCTGGTTCAGGCGGTTGCGGATCCCATTGATGAAGGCATCGCCAACAATGCCCTTGTAGGCATCATCACGGCGCTCACTCCAGCCAATGTTGTTGAACAGGTAGGCCTTGATGCCGTGGTCTTGATAGAAGGCTTCGTTCTTATGGTAGACTTTGCGGTGCGCGACGAATCCAACCGGGTTGGCCGAGATATTGTTATAGATGTAGGCCGGGCCATTGCCCCAGAACTCGATGCCGCCAAAGTCGGTCCGATAGATCAGGCTGTCGACCACCTTGTTGCTCCTGATTTGAATTCGAACTAAGGGCGTATCAGCGGCATTGCCACCCATCCAGGCCGCGGAGGGCCGACCACCAACCACGTTGATGCCCTGCCCGCCGGTGGTGTGGATCACATTACCGGCGATATCGCACACTTCAGGGCCGCTTAGGTTGATACCATTACCAGAGCCCGAACTATGACTGCGCAGGCCGATGGTTTGAAAGCGATTGCGCAGGACATTCACCTCAGTGAGGCGCCCCTTGGGATGCGATTCCACACGCCGGTAGCTATAGCCACGTCCAAGGCTGATGCCGGTGGTGTCAATGCGTTCGAATTCACTGTCGCGAATCGTGATGCCGCGCACCACATCCTCGGCGCCGGTGATTAGATTGGTGACCGCCCCACCGGTGGTGTCGATCACGCGCAGGTTGTAGAGCTCAATATCTTGACAGTTACCCAGCAGGCGAATCGCGCTGTTGACATCGCAGGGCTTCGGCGCGTTGTAATCCTCAACATCGGGTGACTTGCGCAGATCCTGCACATTGGCGCCGGTGAAGGTCAGGCCCCCCACTACGATGTGCTGCTGACCGTGGATATCCAAGATGATCTCGTGCACCGCCGCTTCGAGCACCACGCTTGCTGGATCGACTCCCTCGGGCAGCCACACCGACAAACGACGCTCGCCTTGGTCAAAGAACCATTCGCCGGGTTCGTCCAGAAAATGCGCCGAGTTCTCTAAAAAGAACGGCGTGTCCTTACGCGGATGCCGGGCCGGATGCTCCAGACGCACCTGGAAGCTCCCGTCAGCCGGGTTGAATCCCTTCAAAGGCGACGGGAACGGTCCGTAGATCGAGAACTCACCACTCTTGTTTGGATGGTCTGCCCACACCGTCACACCCTTGAGCGCATCACGATCGGCCCCCTTGAGATCATCGCTGCGCAGGGAGATCCACGGAAACTTGAACTTGGCTTCATCAATCCGAAACCACTGCGTAAAGTGGTCGTAGGGATGTTCAATCTGCCAGTTGGGCCAGCGTGCAAGGTTCATGCGCTGGCGCTCACCAGCCTCATTTAAGCGCCACACAGCACGCGGCACGCCGGCACCAGGCACCGTGACAGCCACAAGTTGGCCCTGCGCGGCCGCCGGGAAACCGGCCGCTTCTGCGTCGGCAGCGCTCACGGCTTGCCAGCCAGTCAAGGCCACCGAACCAGCAATAGTAGCCGGCCCCGTGCCCCATTGGGGATCGCTGCATAAGCGAATCGGCTCGCTGGTGGTTCCTGATTCATCGGCAATCAACTGGCCGCGATAAATCACGCCACCCTTGAACACGTAGGTCTGCACGCCCTCGGTAGCCGCAGCCACACCCGTGGCGGCTGCATCCCAGGGATGATGCTTCCAAGCGGTATCAACGCTGGTGCCGGCTTGGCTGTCGTCGCCGTGCTCAAAGTCTACATAGCGAAGCGACGGACCTGGCGTGTAGGCATAGGCCTCGGGCACCCACTGAATATCGGTGACCCCCTCGGTAACGATTGCCTCTGCAGCAAGCGGCGTTGGCCAGCTTGGCAAATCATCAGTGGGCCAGGCTACGGTTTCGGCAGCTCCCAAGCTTGGCACACAACAGCCTGCGGCGATCGCCAAGGCTATGGCCACAGTAGAGGTGAAGCTGAAGGCCACATCGCTGATACAGCGAGCGCCTTTGCGGCCATGGTGCAATGCGACAGTTGGGAACATGGGGTCTCCTGGTCGGGCGTACATGGCTTTGTGGCCACGTTGCCAGTTATCATTGTATATCGTACTTGGGCGCGCGCTTGGTGTTGACTGGGATATGCACCGTTCGCGCTGCAGTGCCCATCCGTTCAGACAGACCCGAACGAATGGGTCACGCAAACACGTGGCCGATTACTTGACCACAATCCGGCCGGTGCCGGTGACGCGCTTGCCGCTCCAACTGCCATCACCGAGATAGGTCACCAAGCTAATCGCGGTGATGCCGTCTTTGGCAGGAATAGTCCAATTGAAGGTATAGGTCTCCTGGTTTGCGTTGATCGTTTGCTTACCAACCGAACCAGCCACGCCGCCACGGTCACGCCCCTTATACCAATGGGGATCGATTCGGAGAATACCCCCCTTGGCGCGCTCAGCCTCGCTGAGGGTCACTACAATCTCAACCTGGTCTCCAACAGCAGCCGCTTCTGGGCTGACAATGCTACCCCAGTCGAGGGTCTTGGTGGTGACGGCCGCCTGTTCAGCACCGGTCAGTACCACAGTGAAGGCCAAGATGGCCAAGAGTCGAACGAACATCAAAAACTCCCTTTCATGACGACGTCGCCATTTTGTGAGAAAATTAGGGTGAAGCAGGGGCGCAACTGCACCCCCGAAAAAGCTCATAAGGCATAGCAAGCGGCGCCCGAGGCTCAGACGGATCCGCAATCTTGGCCAGCAACTCGTCAACCGCACGACGCCCCATATTCGCCGCGTCGGTCCAAAAGCGGCTCAGGCCAAGACCGGCAGGGTCTTGCAGGCCCTGATCCACAAACAGGATCGACAGGTCGTGCGGAACACGCAGGCCCAATGACAGGGCCGCCATCATTGCCACTGTCGCCGAGCCCGCATTATCGGCCAGAATCGCAGTTGGGCGCGGTTCGGAGTTCAGCCAATCACGACCATGAGCGATGCGATCATCGCCACCTTGTTCATGCGTGTGCGGGCGCATGTCGCGCTCCCACACGAGGCGCCGCCGCCGAGCCGCTTTCATCACATCCACGTAGCCCTGACGGCGATCACGCACGCTGTAGTGATGCGCACTCGCGAGCGTCGTGTGCGACCACAATGCAATCCGACGATGTCCCAAGCCGAGTAAATACTCGGTCGCCCGGCGTGCGCCCTGATAATCATCGGGATGCACACAGTCTTCAGGCCGTTTGTTATTGAGCCAGATTGTGGGGATACGGAAGCGCGCGATCAATTCAGTTAGGGCCGGCGGTTCGTTGTGGGAATACCCCATCAACAAGCCATCAAGCATCTGCTCTCGCAACAGGCCCGGCAGCACCTGCTGATCACCGAGCTGATCATCGCTGAGGCGCGCCACGGCCAAGTGCATGTCATGGAGCGCCAGTTGGTCGTGAATGCCCTGCAGCAAACCGGTCGCAACCGTACTGGTGCTGCGCCCGCGTGACAAAACCAAACCAACGGTGCCAAAACGGCCCTCGCGCATCGCGCGCGCAGCCTGGTTAGGACGATAGCCCAATTCGTGCGCTACAGCGCGAATCCGCTCAGCACGCTCCACCGCATCTCTACGCGCGCCCTTGCCCCCCTCGCCATTCAGCACCCGGCAAGCGGTGCGAATCGACACGCCGGCACGCTGCGCAATCTCGTCGAGGGTGGCCTTGGTGGTGGTCATCGGCCTGTATTTTAGCCGCGATCGCAGCACGGTCCAGCACTATATGGCCACGTTGCCAGTTAGTGCCAAGAAAGCTCACCCTCCCACGCGCTCCCCGCACCCATTTACCCGCAAGCCGGGTCAGCTTCGTCAAGTTCAGTTCAGCCCGGCTCAACCATCGACACCGGCAAGACCTCGGCCTTCTGGCTCGGACCACCTGCGATCCGGCGCATCAGCATTTCAACGCCACGCTGACCGATACCCCGCATCGGCATGGTGACGGTAGGCAGATACGAGGCGCCGAACACATAGGGCCGCTCATTCACCAGCGTAATGATCAGATCGCTGCGCCCGTGCTGCATAGCCCACAGGCAGAGATCATGGGCTTCATTCTGGCAGTAGCAGAACACGCCATCCACATCGCTGCTCATCAAGCGAGCCCCCTCCGCCTCCCACAGCTGCTGCTCGGTCTGCCGCTCCCCTGCCGGAGGAATAAACAAGGCAACGGGCTCACTACCCGCCGCAGCCAGAAAGCCTTCCATACGATCAACCATACTATGGTGGCTCGCGGCAAAGCGGGTCACGTAGGCGATGTTGCGGCAGCCCCGATCGCGCAGGTAGTCATAGGCAATACGCCCAGCCATGACATCGTCTGGATACACCGAGTCGTACTCATGGCGACCGTTGAGAAACACTACTGGATAATGCCGTAAATTCTTGGCCACTTGATGATCAAATCCATCCGGTTGACCGTTGATCAACACGCCATCGGCATGGGTCTCGCGCATGATGGCTGGCAATTCGCCATCGCTCACCGCAGTGAGATGGCGAGCCAAGAGCTTGCAGTAGAGCAAGCGCTTGCAGTGCGCGTCAAGGGCATCGTGAATTCCGTCGATCATTTGACCGGAGATCCACAGTTCAGCCAAGTTGGAACCGGCAATCAAAGCCACGGTGTCAAAGACGCCGCTGCGCATCGCCGTCGGCAGGGCGCTGCCGCGATAACCAAGTTCCTCGGCAGCGGCCAGCACCTTATCCCGCGTCGCGCTGCCGAAGGTCCCCGCCTTGCCGCGCAACACATTGCTGACCGTCATCGCTGATACGCCCGCCTGTCGCGCCACATCCCGAACTGTTACCGCCATACCTGACCACCTTAGGTCAGTCAAAGACAGAAACAACTACCAGATTTACGCGTAAAGCTTTATGGTTTACTGCACAGCCCAACGTGCCTTGCACCTTGTCCCCAGCTACCCTATAATCGCTACTGATCTCGCGGAGTCGTTACGATGCCTAAGTTACCGAAGAATAAGCAGCGCAGCGGCTTCACCTTGATCGAACTCCTGGTGGTAGTGTCGATTCTGGCGATTCTGGTGGCCCTGCTGTTACCCGCCATTTCGATGGCCAAGCGCTCGGCCCGCAACCTGCAATGCCAATCCAACCTGCGGCAAATCGGCCTGGGCCTAGCCGGCTACTCACTCGACAATGACGGCTTCATCGTGCCCGTGGTTCGCGAAGACGGAACCAACGGCGTCACGTGGTACGTTGAGATCATGCCCTATGTCGAATCCCAAATGGTTAGCCAACGCAACGACAAGAGCGGCGGCGTCTTCTACGGATGCCCTGAATGGCAGGGCCGCTACGGCAACAACGGGAGCTTTGCCAACACCAGCTTTGGCTATGGACTCAATGGCTACCCCGGACTTCCCGAGAACAACGCCTCCAGCAATTTCCGCCGCTATAACCCAGCCAACGGCCGCGGCGAATGGGGCAAAGCCGAACTGTTCCACGAACAGCAAATTACCTTCAATACCAACCGACTCTACGTAGCCGACTCCAACGACTGGCACTGTTACGGATTGCGCAGCAACGGCGTGGTCAACGAGCGCATTGAAGGTGGCTGGTCAAGCTACATCGGCGAGCGCCACGATAGCCGGATCAATGCCGTGTTCTTTGACGGCCACGTTGCCTCACCACACCTCGACGCAGCGCAGTTGGCAATCCTCAATCCACAACAAGCGCCGCCCTAAACACTGACCAGTCACCCGCTTGCCAAAGCCTGCCACACGGCGCACGCAACAGCGTGACGCCGTGTGCGGTCGTGATGGCGACGCGCACAAGCAGCACCAATCAAGACTGGGCACCAAGCAAAGTCAGCCCACGATGAACACCAGCCCTCGACAACGTAAAGTCCTGTAAAGCAGTACCGGTTATCAGACAACTTTACGCTTAAAGCACGGACTTTCTGGAGACCACATGCGCCTCGCCATCACAGCCCTGATTCTTCTCTCGACCTGCCCACTCCACGCCGCAGACCAAATAAGCATTCCCGGAGCCGACTTTGGCCCTGACGCCGCCGAGCATTGGCGCGGTGACTGGAAGCTGCATCGGCTCAGCAGTGAGGGCGAGTTGAGCTTCGTTGCGATGCAATCAAGCAACACCAAAGGCAACACGGTGCTCTCGACAAAGATCCCGGTGGATCCAGACTGGCAACGCCTGCGATTTACCATGCGGGTTCGCGTTCACGAACTCACTACTGGCAGCGAGGGGTGGCAGAACTTCCGCTTCAATCAGCGTTTTACCGACGCCCAAGGCAAGCACATCGGTGGCTATCAAGGCATTGCCCAGGTCAGCGAGGTGGGCGACTGGCAGGAGATCAGCGCCGAACGCGATGTCCCGCCTGACGCCACCCAATTAGACCTGTCCCCTGGCTTCTACTTTGCGACCGGCCGGGTTGATCTCGACCACGTCGCCATCACCGTCCTCACCACCCGACCCAAACCAGGCGATGCGGTCAGCAGCGCCACCTTGCAGACGCATTGGGATCAAACCCCTGCGGTCGACCTCAGCGTCCGGCGTGGCGAAATGGTCCTCAATGATTGTTGGCAGTTTTCACCCGCCGAAAGCGACACGCCCCCAAGTATTGGCTGGGGTCTGATCCGGGTTCCCGGTTCATGGGTCTCGCAAGGCTGGCCACCGGTACCCGCAACCGAACAGGCTCCAGGCAGCGGCCCGCAGTGGACGGGCCCCCTGAAGGACGTGTCGCGCATGTGGTACCGCCGCGAGATCACGCCGCCAGCCACCTGGGACGGCCGCCGCTTCGAGCTCGACCTCGAGCTCGTCAGCACCGACGCTCGCGTGTATATCGACGGCGCCCTGTGCGGTGAAATCCATTGGCCGGGCGGCGTCATCGCCCTCGACACACTCAAACCCGGCGTGGCCAACCGCCTTGACATCTTGGTGGTGGCCGCCGCTGAAGAGAAGCAGGTCGCCAACTATATGGACGGCAACGATGTCACCATGAGTGACGCCAAACTCGCGGCCAAGGGCATTATCGGCAACGTGATTGTACGCGCGGTGCCCCAAGGCGAGCGCATTACCAGCGTGTTCGTGCAAACCTCGGTTCAACACGGTCACCTTGACTTGGCCATCGACACCGCCGAAGTCAGCGGACCACGCCGCTTCGCCGCCCGCATGATCGACGCCACTGGCGCTACCGCCCGCAGCTTCACCGGCACCACCGAGGTCAGCAACAACCAGGCCAGCATCGGCTGGGCCTGGGACGACGCACACCTCTGGGATATCGACGACCCGCATCAATACCGCCTTGAACTCGACCTCCTCAATACCGACGGCACCGTCGCCGATACCTTCGTGCAGCGCTTCGGCTTCCGCGAGTTTCACATCAAGGGCAAAGATTTTTACCTCAACAATAAGCGCTTGCGGCTGCGCCCAGTGCTGGGGGGTCTTGGTGGCCCCCTGGTTCCACAACAGATCGACAACGCGATCGACGCAATTCTCGACCAGGGCTTCACCTTCAAGGAATTCTGGCCCGGCCGTTCGCTCGAACGCGGCTCCAACTCACTCGAACAACAACGCGTGTTTGCCGAATCAGCTAGCAGCAAGGGCCTGCTGATCAGCGGTATCGCGCCGCACCTGGCCGACCTCCTGCGCGATAATGACTGCTCAGATGCTGACCGCGCACAAGTCCGCGATCGCTTCGCGTACACCCTACGCCTGCTGCGCAATGAACCCTCGGTCGTGATGTGGGCCAATACCGGCAACTTCTTCCCCTATACCATGGACCAAGACCCACGCCTGATTGGCCGCTCTGACCACGGCGGTTACGGCGCCAAGCCCGGCCAGCGCCACGTCCTCGGCGCAGAAATGGTCGCCTCCATGGCCGCCACCGACCCAACTCGGCCGGTATTCACGCACCATGGCGGCAGCATCGGCTCCGTCCATACCCTCAATATGTACTTGTGCCTGATTCCGATTCAGGAACGCATCGAATGGCTCGAGGCCTACTATAACGAAGGCAACATGCCGTTCATGCCGGTAGAATTCGGCACCCCCTTACACACCACATGGCACCGTGGCCGCGCTGGGTTCGCGAGTGCTATCACCAGCGAACCCCTGGTGAGTGAGTTTGCCGCGCGCGACCTCGGCCGCACCGCTTACGCGATCGAACGCAAGGAATTGCGCGCAACGATTCGCACCAAGTTCTCCAAAGACCAAGTCTACGGCAACATGCACGGCTCAATCAATCAAGAGCCCGCACTCCTAGCCCAAATTGCTGAACACAGCGCATTAACTTGGCGCCATTGGCGCACCTGGGGCATCACTGGCGGCATGATCCCCTGGGCCAACGGCCACGGCTGGCGCACCGCCGATGGCGACAAGCAGATTGAACTGAGGCCCTATGTGGTCGGTCAACGCGGTACCTACACCAGCACGCTCCGGCAGTCGAAGTTGTTCCCCTTCGGGCTTCCCGGTAAGGAACGGACCATCGCCGGCGACGCCCTGGTTGCCAACAACACCGCCACCCTGGCGTGGATTGCCGGGCGCGATGGCAACGATGAACGCGACCGCCGTGGGTTCAGCGACCGCAGCCATCACTATTCCGGCGGCGACACCCTCAGCAAACAACTGGTGTTCATCAACGACACCCGCCACAGCCAAACGGTCAGCTATCAGTGGCGCGTTGAACTGGCCGGTGCCGTCATCGCAACTGGAGAAGATCAACTTGAGATCGGCTCCGCTGACGACCGTCTGGTGGCAATTGACGTACCCCTGCCAGTCACCAACGCGCGCAGCGACGGCACCATCAGCCTCACGGCCACCATCGGTAACGCCAAGCACGAGGATCAATTCGCGTTCCGCGTTTATCCCGCAGCAACACGCCCGGGAACCCGCCTCGCCGTCCTTGACGCCCTTGGCGACACCGCCGCCATGCTCACCAAGCTTGGCTACACCACTGAAACCTGGGACGGCACCCCAAGCACCCTGCCGCTTGTGATCGGGCGCCGCCAACTGAGCGAGCACGATGTTCCCGCTGGTCTCGAGGCCCACCTCGCCGCCGGCGGACGCGCCATCATCATGGCGCAAGATCCCGAATGGATGCGGCACGCATGGGGTCTGCGCGTGGCCCATCATCAAGCGCGACGCATGTTCCCAGTCGATACCGATCACCCGATCTCGGCCGGGCTCGACGAGCGCGACCTCTGGCTCTGGAACGGCCATTCGCGCCTGCTCGATCCGCGCCCCAACTACAATGACACCAAGGGCTGGGCCAAAACGCCTGCCGGTCAACCTTACGCTGGCTGGCGCTGGGGCACCCGTCACAGCCTCAGTTCGGCGGCCATCGAAAAGCCGCACCACACTGGCTGGCGCCCGATTTTCGAGTGTGAGTTCGATCTTGCGTACAGCCCTCTACTCGAGCTCGATCACTTGGGCGGCAAGTTGATGCTGTGCACGCTCGATCTTGAAGACCACAGTGCCGATCCCGTGGCCGAACTCTTGACCCATCGCATCGTCACCCATCTCGCCACCGCGCCGATACAGCAGGCGCGCACCACGGTCCTCCTCGGTAGCGATGATGATGCTGCCCTCCTGCAATCGATGGGCCTGCAATTCACGCGCAGCAAAGACTTGCCCGCCACAGGTTTGGCGATCATCGGCGACACCAATGTCAACGACGCCGCCCTGCGCCGCTTCGTTAATGAGGGTGGGCACGCTGTGATTCTGGCCCGCAGCACCGCACAAGGCCTGCTCGGCATGCACCTGCAGCGGAAAAACAGCATCGGCAGCCTCAACGATCCAAGCTGGCCTGAAGCAGCCGGCCTGTCGGCCTCCGATTTGCGCTGGCGCAACCGAGAAGCATCCTGGCTCCTGAGCAAGGGCGCAGAGGGCACCGAACTTGGCGCTGACGGCCTCCTGGCGCGGCAAGTAATTGGCACCGGCGTGGCGATCCACATGCAAACCGACCCTCGTCAGCTCCCGGCCGACACGCAAACCTACTTCCGCTATACCCGCTGGCGCCAGACCCGCGCCCTCGCGCAGATCCTGACCAACTGCGGCGCAAGCTTCGCCGGCAACGCTGCCCTGCTGACCCAGCGCGATCTCGACCGCGTCAGCCTGGCTGATCACCCATGGCAAGCGCGACAGACCTTGATTATCGAAGCTGCGCCGCGCCCGCAAGACGGCCACGCCGACCCCGGCGTCACCGAAGCCGCCCAGGCCGCAGTGGCCGAAGCAGTCGGTAGCCCTGGCTGGCAAAACGTCACCCTGCCATCTGCGATGGAAGAGCTCGGCCCCAGTTGGGCCGGCAAAGATGGCGAAGCGGTGTTCCGTTGCAGCATCGAACTCAACGCTGAGCAGGCCGCCCAAGACCACGTTCTGGTACTGGGTAAGATCGACGACTTCGACACCGTGTTCGTGAACGGCACGGCGGTCGGCAGCACCAACAAGTCGACCAAGAGTTGGTGGGCCCACCCCCGAGAATACCGCGTCGCGGCCAGCGCTCTGAAACCCGGCGTCAACCAAATCGCGATCCGCGTGTTCGATAATTTCGGCGGCGGCGGCGTCACCGGCGGCGGTCGCGACTTCGCCCTGCTGCCGGCAGCCAAACCAGAGAGCGTCGGCCTCTACCACGCCGACTACCGCGAAGACTTCAAGCTCGGTGACGACCCGTACCGCTACTATCGCTGGTAAGCAAACGCAGCCCAAGTCATTCGGGAAACCGCTGACGATAACTGACAAGGCAGGCCACTACGGCCTGCCTTGTCAGTGTACATCGCGCTCACTCAGCGCTCGCAAGCTCTCCTCAGGGCGTCATCTCACGCTGCTCGCGCTGCCACAAGAAGAGCGAGGGCACCGGTGGCACCGGGGCTGCGATGTCATTGGGCAACGGCACCGCCTCCATCTCGCGGGGCACACCAATCCACAACTCATTGGCCGTGCCACTCAGGCCGCCGCCGCCGAAGGCATCCCACACGCGGATCGCGATGGTGTTGCCCGTGGCCCGCAGCAGACCAGCCGGCACCGTGTAGGTGCGCGGAGCGCTCCAGGCGTCGGGGCCCGCGGTGGCGCCTACCTGCTGACCGTTAATCCACACCTCATCGTGGTCGTCAACCGCACCCAAAGACAGGCTTACTGCCGTCGCGAGTTGCTCAGCATCCAGGTCAAACTGGCGACGAATCACTACTTCACCATCGCGGTGATTGAAATCGAGCGGCTCACGATTGAACATACTCGGCATCGCCATCACCGGCCACTGAGTATCGTCAACCCCCTCGCCCATGAGCGCGCGAGCAGCATCACTCAAGCCGGGGTCAGCATGACGCTTGCCGCCAGAAGGCGAGGGCGGCAAATCCTGAACAACCTGCACCCGCCAGTCACCGACCAGCGCTACGGTTCCGGCAATCGTCGCCCCTGCGCGCGTCGGCACTGCGGCAATGCTCTCATTGCTACGGTTGACCTTCGGCTGGGCACCGGTGAACAGCGAGCCCTGCGGCGCACCATAGAAGCGGTTATTGATGAAACTGACCTCGGTGGGCTCGCCGTGCGGAAACAGCACCGCGCCGCTGAGCAATTCTGGCTGCGCATGGCCATATTGCTCAAGCGCCATCCACCGCTTACGCAGATGTGGCGCGCGCAGCACAAATACATTATCGCGCACCACGCTGCCTTCGCTACCACGTCGGATAACCGCCGCAAAGCTCTGCTTCACATCAAAAACGTTATACACCACAAGGCTGTCGCGGGTCGCGCCACCACCGAGCATCAGGCCATCAAAATCGCTGAATATTTGGTTGTTATAGAAGCTCAGGCGCGGCCCAGCCGGGCAGTGCATATCGCCATCCAAACGCGGCGTATAGATGCCATGACCATACGAACCACGCTTCTTCTCGTCAGCGGCGGCATCTGGGCCAACACCGCTATCCACGTGGCATTGTTCAAATAGCACCTCGTAGGGCCAGTTCAGATGGAAATTAATGTCGATATTTTCCAAGAAGCATTTGCGAAACACCAAGCCATTGGATGTCATCGAAATGCTCAAGTGGCGCAAGCGCGTCGCGCGCACGTTTTCGATCACGCCATCGCAAGCAAAGCCAAAGCCAAAGTAGGCCCGGGCACCACCGGCTGAACGCGACGAGTCCAGTACACAATCGCGCATCTCAAACTGCCAACAGCGGTCCCACGACACTGGATAGTTACCTATATTCAGCACCGTCACGCCGCTTGCCCAGCAGCCACGGGTGCGCGCAAAGCTCAGGCCATGAATGCCCTTATCGGCAATCGACTGATCAATGGTCAGATCTTCCACCCCACTACCCTGGAGAAGGTTCGGCACATGCATCAACTTGGGCGTCTGATCAAGCGCCAGATCGAGCCGAATCGGCTGAGCCACCGTAATCGTAGCGCCATCAACCGCGGTCACCTCCAGATACTGCCAGCTATAGATAGACCCATAACTGCCGTCACCGGCCTGCTTCTGTAAGTTGGGCGCCAGCGTTGCTACCACGTCGCTCGGCGGCGTCGCCGCCAGCACCACCACGTCGCCCAGCTTGACTCTTCCGGCATCCTTCTCGCGCAGCACCATGCTGGTATCGCCGCGACTGATCGCCTCGGCCGGGTACACATCGTAATTGCGCCGAACCTTATCGCCCACCACTTCAATCATGGTGACGGTTCGCGCCCCATCGCGCAGGTCTTGCCCCTGGAAGCGTGGAATCAACCGAGTCCGCTCGCGGTCCTCGCCGCGCAGGGCGACGCCGCCGCGAGTAATCCGAATTGGGCTATCGATCAGATAATCGCCCACCGGCAACAGCACCGCGCCGCCACCCTTGGCCACCGCCACCGCAATCGCGGCCTGAATTGCCGCCGAGTCGTCTTTGTCATCATTGGGCACCGCGCCGAAGTCAGTGGCCTTAGCCACCACCGGGAGCTCAGGGATGCCACCTGGGATGCCTGCGCGCGAGAAATCGGGGTAAACTTGGCCGTCGGGTCCAAGCAGGTCGGCAGCTGTGACCGTTTCGACCGCAGGCAGCAGCGCCGCACCGGCCAGGGCTGCCGCCAGCACCAGGACGCGTGGCGCGCTCACTCGAAGGCATTGCGTTGAAATCGGGTTCATGATGGGTATCCTGTGTCTGTTTATAGGCCTGCGAAGCAGGATGGTGTTATGGCTGTACCCGACAGGCACAGAACCATGAATTGGTGGTCTTTATTTTACCTGTAACACAATACGACGGAGAACGCGCGGCGTTGAATGAGCATCAATGGACGATATCCATAATATATTCTAAGTTTTTTATATGAAACAATTTATGGATAATCATGCAGACCCTAACACCCCGCTAGGTTTACGAACAACCCGCCTGACGAGTATCAGAACGCCAAATTCCCCTGTACTTTAAAGTTACCTGTTATAGTATTCACGCAACAAACGCAGCCACCGCTCCAGAGCAACTGCTGACATGCACCAGCCTGTAGCTCAATACGGCACCGTGTGCCAGACCGCAAAGTCGGATAAGCGCCTCATTCAGTCTCAGACCAAACCACCAGGAAGCCTCATGCAACGACGCGCCTTTACCCTGATCGAACTTCTCGTGGTCGTCTCCATTATTGCCGTCTTGGCCGCACTCCTGCTACCTGCCGTGGGCATGGCTCGTGACGGCGCCCGCAGCGCGCAATGCTTCTCAAACCTGCGCCAACTCGGCCTCGGCATCATCAGCTATACCGACAGCTGGCATGGCATGCTGCCACCCGATCGCCGTTTCCTGCCTGGCAACTCTGAACTCACCTGGGATTCCCACCTCGTGGCCTCAGAATTGTATGATTTCAACAGCAACACCAGCGTCAGCAACGCCTTCAACTGGGCCGCACGCGGCAATCGCTCGCGCGGCGTATTTTCATGCCCATCAAGCCCTTCAAGCATCACAATCTGGCACAGCAACTCGGAATACGGCCTCAACTCCGTGCTGTGCCCGTACGTCAACTGGAACCCCAGCAACAGCACCAACCAACCCTATGGAGTCGAACGGGTCACCCAGATCGCAACCGTAGCTCGGTCAACCGAAACCTACCTCATCGGCGATGCCACCAACATCCGCAATGAGAGCGGCACTATGAAGTACTATACCACCTCTGGCCTGCCCACAGGGCTGCTCAAGAACGACCCGCCGAGCCCAAGCAACGGCATCGACCTCCGCCACCGCGGCGGCGTCAATATCACCTTCGTTGACGGCCACGTTGAGCGTGTCAATAAAAAGGACCTCCCGATATCCGACGTCACCGGCGAGCACTGGAGCTACCACCCACAGCGCAGCCCCTGGGCCGCCCAGCCAATCGATTAAAGCCCGGCCGCAGCGCCTACTCGCGCGGCTGCAGCAGAATCCCGGGGATATCCTGGCTCTTCTCTTCCTTTTTGCCGTCCGAGTTGACCTCTTGGGTCAGTCGCGAAAAGCGCATAGCGGTGGTCTGTTTGCATTTTTCGCAGCACAAGACTTCGGCTTTGACATGCGGATAGGCACGTCCCTTCTGCGGCGGCAAGGCCAACAACTCGGCATGGCTGACACTCTCCACAGGCCGAGTCAAAAACTCCGGATCAATCTTGAGACGGCATTCTTCGGCGGTCCCGCACCATTTCCCGCAGTCCTCGCAATACACCTCGCGCGAAATCGCTGCTGCCGTAAATAGTGTCACGCCACCCACAATAATACCGGCCTCAACCAGCCACATCAGCCACAACACAAAGCCAGACGGGGTCGCGCCAAATACCGCATACCAGCCTTCAGCAGCGATCTCACCAGCCACCCCCCACATCGCGCCAGGGCTCAGCAATATTTCTGCCTGAGCAACATGCTGCCCTCCAGAGGCATAACGGTTGATCAAGGCGTGCTCAAACTCAGCCCAGCTGAAGTATAAGGCCACCAAGCCTGCGCCAAGACCAGCCAGCCATAAGAAGCGCTCACTCCGGCACCGCGCAAAGCGAGCAATGAGCGCAAGTCCAAATCCGTTCACGAATACGTAACCAAGCAAAATCAGCACAGTCAGATAACCAACGATGGGCGAGTACACCGCAATATACCCATAAATCAGACTGGTAACAAACAGCAAGGGCACACCCAGAACGGGCACCAACAAGGGCGCAGACCCCATTTTACCAGAATGCTGGTACAGCAGCGGTGATTCTTCGGTCATGGTCGGGCTCCTGTGTTGCACCGAGCATGCAGGGTCAGCACCTGCCCGCGCTACTCGGCAGCACCGCCTGTGCGCGGCAGTATCAGTCACCGCCTACACCCCCAGTTACAGAACGGACAAGCCCCGCCGAATCATGCATGTAATCCATGCATTGTGGGCGAGCACGAGCACCAGCATCTGCGCGCGCGCTCGCCCACCGTTGGCAGCATCAAAGCCACTTCCCTTCAGCGCGAAGACGTAGCGAGCGGCAGGGCTTCAGGAATCGCATAGCGCAAATGACCACTCACTGGCAGGCGCCCATCCGCCCCCAACGGAACCCGGCGGCCAAAGAAGTCCAGGCAGACAGCCGAACCCAAAATGGCCGGCGCCGCGATATCCTCAGGCACAGCAGCCGTCGACCAGTAGGCCACCACCGGATGGCCGTCGGCCCGGTCAAATCGGAATACGTGCACGTCCTTGTCATCGGGGGCGAGGTCCTTGCCGAATTGGGCATTGCCCAACACGCGGTCCCAGGTCGCAATCATCGGGACGGTCACCAGCGGCCGACCGTCAAATCCAAACAGCAACGAAAAGTTTTGATGCCCTGGGTATTCCCTGGGAACGGCATTATAAAAATAATAGCGCTGCATACCAGACGCCTGACGTGCGATCAAGCCCTGCGCCAGGATCATTGCGTCGGCGAAACCAGCAACGCCATCAGCCAAATCCTTGATGCCCGATTCCGAGTCATAGATCGGCAGGTCCGCTCGTCCTAACTCGGGCAGCGTCCTCGCCAGATAATCTTGGGTAAAGGAGAATGCCGCCAGCCCCTGCCCGGCGAAGTTGGCCCCGCCGTAGGCATGGTAGCTGATCGCGTCGCATGAATCAGCAATGCCATGCCGCTGCATGCTGCGCACGGTAAACGAAGGATGCCCTGCACAGGCCCCGATGACTACTGTCGCGTCTGGGTCCCCCTGCTTGATGATCGGATACGCAATCCGCACCAGATCGGCATAAATCTCTTCGAGACTCCGTGGATCGGTGGGTGCCTTTTGCATCCAATGCCCATTGGGCTCATTCCAAATCTCATAATAATCTACCTGATCACCACAGGCGGCAACCACTGCGCGGATATACGCTGCCCAATCGGCCAGGTCATTCGGTGGAAACTTCTGTGCTGCATGCCAGCCTTGACGCATGTTTTGCGGCGCGCTGGAGGCCCAGTCTGGCGTGCCACTGAGCACCAGCATCGGCTCGATGCCGGCCGCGCGGTACACCTCGAGGTCTGACACTGGAAAGGCAAAGGGATCGCCTTGGTTGGGCTGGGCCGTGGCCCAATCCGCATCCCACAAGCGGACGTGCTTGATTCCGAGCGAGGAGATCAGTTCGACCTGCTGGCGCGTATTCAGCCGACCAAGATGCGTCCCAAGAAAGCCATTGCGCTGCATGGTAGGGTCAGCCGGCAGGATCACTGCCAAGTCATCGCCCACGACCGCTACCGTTTCCCCTTGGGCAACAGCACTGACATGAAACCAGCCTAGCGGCAAGGCATCCAGGGCCACATCCACCGTGTGCGGCCAGGGCCCAATCCCCTTCTGCACCGGCACCTGCAACACGCTGCTGCCCTGTTCATCGCATACGTCCAAGGTGAGGGTCGTTCCATCCGACAAGCCAGCGGTCACCACCTGAGCGAGCACCGGCTCACCGAGAACTGCAACCGCCTCGCACTGTGACGATCCCACCCCAAGCCTGATTCCAACTTCCGGCACCGCTGCTGTATCCACCGTTCCCTCGCAAAACGCGACCGAACTGATCGTAGCAGCTGCATGCCCCCGATGACGCAAACGGAGACCGAAGTGCTCCTCGGGCCGCGCCACCATGCCCTGCTCCGGGGTCAGCAAACGGTAGACGTGCTCGGCCACACCATCGACAAAGGTCAGCGGAAACACCTCGGTGTCGACCGCGGCCATGCCAGGACGAATCAGAATGGCATCGATATCACCGGCCTCAGCCGCACCCTGAACCCTGATCGTGTAGCTGCGCCCATACTGGCACACCAGCGGCGAGGCACTGGTCAACAAGGAGCGCTCGCCAGCAGGCAACTGCAATCCAGCGTCCCCAAGCGCAACCTGCAGATTGCGGGCCTGCGGCGCCGTTGCCCCAGCCTCTCGCTTCGGATAGCGCAAGGTCCAATTCAGGTCGTCCAGTTGGAAGGCGCCATTTCGCAGCAACTCACCGCGCTCGGGCGTGGTCACCGCGGGGAGCTCGAAGGTCGGCAGCTCGCTGATTGTGACCTCGCGTATCTGGAAACGCCCAACACCACTGAAGGTCAACTGGAGACGGTGCTCCCCGCCGCGCGCGCGAACCTGCACCGAGTGCACAGCCCAGTCTCGATGCAGCGGCCATTGAATCGGACGGAAATCGCGTGAGTCCATCCGGGCTCCGACTTGCTCAACTTGGCCAACAATACGCGCCATGATATCGAAGCGGTACACCATTCCTGGCCGCATCGACACCTTGTCGCGCAGAAACAGCCGAGCGCGACTTTGCACATCCACCGATAGCACCGATCCCGCGGTCTGGTCTTCGAGGGCGAGAATGCCCGTGGCATCACCCTTGAGCCTGTCGGTCCACACAGAATCCGCCGTTGTCGCTAAATCGGCGCTGGCCTGTGACACCAGCAGCCCCCGCGCCGGGCCCGCTTCAGGGGCGCGCATTACACCGTCGGCAGCACCACGCTGACCCGCCTGGGCCGCCGCTTCCTGGATCGCCGCACCCGCTGCCTTGGCCCCAGTAAACACCGTCAAGTGTTTGAATTCGGCCTCGGTTGCGCCACGCACCGCCACGCCGACGTAGTCAATGCTGTCCAAAGGAATTTTCAGATCGCGCTCAACCGGATCGCAGCCCGCAACCACCAAACTTACCCGCTTGGCGTCGCAATCGATGCGCATCGTGATATCGAACGGCTGATCCACATTCGGCAGAGCAAACCGCACGGCCGGGTTGTGTTGGTCTACCGCTTCCTTGTCCAGCCCGCTGTATTGGATAATTGAATTGCGCCCGATACCGGTCCACACCCCGCCAACAACCAAACTGTCGGGGCTCGCACTCGAGCCAAAGCTCACAAACATCAGACGATGACGACCCTCCACGTGCTGAGCCGACACCCGGATCGCAACAACCTTCTCAGGGGCAGCCAACTGCCGTCGCAACACGCACGGCGTCTTGGGAATCGCGCCAGGACCGGCAATCCGCATTCGCTCCTCACCCACCGTGGCAGATCCACCGTTGACCAGGACATAATCCCCAATCACTTCGGTCACCACGCCATCAGCACCCCCGACAGCACCCTCGACAGCACCCTCGACAGCACCCAGGATATGGCCCGCAGGCAGTGCCCATACACACAGGACAAATATCATCGACAGGAGTTGATACCGCATCATTGACCTTTCTCAAAAATTGCGAACACAAGGTGATTGTGCCGCTTGATGATTCCAGCAACCCGCAACCGGCTAGGGTGCAGACCGCTGTGCCGGGTCAGTCACTGCCATCCAGGCCTCTGGATACGGAACCGACTCAACGTGAGAATCGAAGAACACTGCGTTGACTTTATTGCCGTGGCGCAGCCCTTCGCCAACCCAATTTTTATCGATCGACTGATAGACATACTTGCTATTGAGCAGACCAATGAGATGCCAGTCATTAGCGTCAGCAACCGCAATCCGATCGCTTTGGTGCGTCACCTGGGATTGGTGGAAAAACTGCGATGCCGGCCCCCAATTGTCTCGAAAGTTACTGTCGTTGGGGTTGTCGGGCAGACCAGGCTCGGGGTTGATCCCATAGCCAAAACCGGTGCGAGCCAGCTGCCCCGATCCCAGCGTCCGACCGCGCCACGAAGGGCATCCGTAAAAGACCCCACCGCCGGCTTCACCAGGCTGAGTCAGGTTCGACTCCACGTATGGCATCACGAAATTGTGCCAGGTGCCCGAGAACGGGACATCTTCGGGAGCCACGGCGGCAACCATGAAACCATCGTTATCCATTGCATAGCCCTCCAGTCCCAATCCGATCTGACGCAGGCTAGACTGGCATTCTATTTTGCGCGCCGCTTCACGCGCCATGTTGATCGCCGGCAACAGCAAGGCTGCCAGAATCGCAATGATGGTGATAACCACGAGGAGTTCGATCAAAGTGAATCCGGCCTGATTGGTCTTCATGGTAGCACCCTCGCTCGTATCGGTCAGGTAGTGATGCGTCCCGCAGCGAGCGGTGGCACCATCATGGCACACATCCTAGCCCAAATGAACATTTGCGACAAGAGGACTCTCACAGTAAACATAGCACTATCATGCTCGATGACCTGTCCGAGTTTTACCTGACCCTGACCCAGGAGGTGCCTGCACCATGCGGCGCCTGGCTCATGGCCTGCGGGCTCAATGCACCAACGAGTGCTGGATACTGTCAGCACGGCAACTTCCCGGCAGCCCGTGGACGTAGCATTTTTCAGTACACCTTGGAAGGACATGGTCACTTGCGCTTTCGCGGCATCGACTACCGGGTTGAGCCGGGCTTCGCCATGCTCCTACAACCTCCCGACAGCTACACCTACCAGGCCATAGACGGGCAAGCTTGGCGCTTCGTGTTCCTAACCCTGGGCGGCAAAGATGCCGCCCGCCATTGGCGCACTGCCAACGATCGCCACGGGCCGCTATTAGCATTGGCAGATACAGGACCACTGCTCAGCCAAGTCCAGACAATCGTGCTCGATCGTCTCCACCAAACCAGCCCACCAGACGCTTGGCGCGATGCCATAGATGCCTACGCGCTCTGCACAGCCTTGACGCGCGAACTTGCCAAGCTTGAAGGCGACACCGTGACGCCGCTCCAGCAGCACCTACGCCGAGCGGCTGATTACGCGCAACGCAACCTGTCTGGCCCCTGCGACGTAGACACCCTCGCCGCCGCAGCAGGCATGAGCAAAGCCCATTTCTCGCGACGCTTCCGCGGTCACTACGGCACTGCGCCCGGTGAATACGTGCTGCGCTTACGCCTTGAACATGCATGCGAGCTCCTGGTCACCACACATCGCACCGTGCGCACAATTGCCGCAGCCTGCGGATTCGATGACCCCAACTACTTTGCCCGCATCTTCCGGAAACGCATTGGATCAGCCCCACTAGCTTGGCGCAGCGCAAGCCGCACGCGTCACACCAGCGAGCAGAACCGACGCCAACCGTAAATGCCTCTCGCCGAATGGGTTATTTGCGATCAAGGAACCTTGTCTCCATTCCACTTGCAGAGCTAGCGCCAGCTTTGCCCGCGGGCCCGACGGTAGGCACTGGGGGCGATCCCAACCGCGCGCCTGAACACGTGACTGAAGTGATTGTAGCTGGCAAAGCCAACCGCCCCGGCGATCTGCGCGATCGACTGCTGGGTACTCAGCAACAAGCCTTTGGCCCGCTCCACGCGCAGATTCGTCAACACCGTTCCGACTGAGGCCCCCTGCTCACGGCGGAACAAGCGCGCCAAATGAGCCGGCGAGCAATGCGCGGCGGCGGCAATCTCATCACGGGTAATCATCTGATCGAGATGCCGTTGCATAAATGCGAGAGCCGCCGTCACCTGGTGGACCTCAGCGCTTCGGTTCAGCGCTGGCCGCTGCGGCTCATGGCCACCACCCTGAATCTGCACCAAGCCAAGCAGCAAACGCACCACCAAGGCCTCGCGCAAGAATTCACGCTGCGGTATGTCGACCTCACGGAGGGTCGCAATCAAGGCGGCAATGTCAGGGTCAAGGGCCGCCGACACGCGCAGCACCTTGGCATAGAGCGAACTGAGCTCGAGACCGGGATTACGAAAGGTCACCCAGAAGTACCCTGGTGGGCGCACGCGAGCGCCATCGGCAGCCGCGACGGCACGCGGCCCGCGCAACACCCCAGGCGGATACACCACGCCACAGCCGGCCTCCAAGCGCAGCACCGCGTCGTCATAACGCTGCTCAATCTCGCCATACACCACGTGATACCACTGGAAGTCATCGCGCCGATGCGGGTCGGTGGTGTAGTCGGGGTCGCGCTCGATGAAGCTGGCCGCGGCTATGTCGATCGGTCCTGACATCGGCTTCAAGGCTACCGCAGCGCCCACCTTAAGCATGCGCAATCCGGCCACATGATCGGATAACGTACATTTTGGCGCGTAGCGTGCTAGCCGGCCAAGCCCCGCGCCGTTATGATCAGCCTCGGATTGTACGCATCCGGGAGGACACCATGCACCTATCCATCTTCAGCGACGAACTTCACGACGGCGACACCGTCCGCACCCTCGACACCCTGGTCTCATGGGGCCTGGAATACGTCGACTTCCGGGGCGGCGTATTCGGCAAACCCATCGACGCCCTCAGCGCAGCTGAATTGCGCCAACTCCGCAGCCTGCTCAAAGAACGCGGCCTGCGCACTGCCGCGCTGCAAAGCTCGCTGGCCAAAGTGCACCTGCCCGACGCCGCCCGGCGCGCCGATGAAGCAACCAAACTGGAAGGCCTGATTCGCGCCGCCGAAGCACTCGACTGCCCGCTGGTCCGAAGCTTTAATTTTTGGCAACCCGGCCCCGAGCAACGAGGCGCCCTAGCACAACAGCCCGATCAACGGCAACTCGTACTCGACGCCTTCGGCCCCCTGGCCGAGCGCGCGCACCAGGCCGGCCTCGTGCTGGCGTTCGAAAACTGCGGTCAATCAACTGCTGAAGTCCACGCCCTGCTCGACGCCTTGGCGATTGAAGCCTGGGGCCTAGCCTGGGACCCCTACAACGAATGGGCCGGCAGCCCCGAGCGCGAGCGCGACGAAGTCGCCTACCTGCTTAAACACGCCGCGCGCAGCCGCATGCTGCACGTTAAGGCCCACGGTATTTTACCTGAACTCGGCGAAACGCCCCTGCCTTGGAATCGGCTGATCGCGACCTATCTGGCCAGCGGCGGCACTGGCCCGGTGAGCGTGGAAACCCACAACCGCGCCGACTCACCCCTGAGCCACGTCGAAGCCAGCCAGCGCTGCGTCAATGCCACGCGCGAAGCCTGGCCCACCGACACCCCGTCGGACCCACGCGAGGCAGCCAAGCCACGCATGGTGCCGGTCGTGGCCCGCGATTGGGCCAGCAATCCGCTGCGCCTCGTGGTGGTTGGCCTCGGCATGGGCCGCAATCGCGCGCGCATGATTGCCGAAACTACCGGCTGTCAGTTATATGGCGTGTGCGATCTGCAGGAAGACCGTGCCCGCACGGTTGGCGCCGAACGCGATGTCACCTGGACCACCACCGTCGATACCTTTTTGACCGACCCCCAAGTCGAGGCGGTATTCGTGGTCACCGAAACCGGCCGCCACCTCGATGTCGCCGAACAGGCCCTGAAGGCCGGCAAACACGTCATCACCACCAAACCAATGGAGGCCTCGCTCGAACGCTGCAATCAGATGATCGCCGCCGCCGATCAGGCCGAGCGCGCCCTCGCGGTCGACTTTTCACGCCGCTACGCGCGCAACCTGGGCGAGCTCAAGGCAGCCCTTGATGAGAACTGGTTTGGACGCGTGCTCTCGGTCCACAGTCATCTTAAAATCTGGCGCGATGAAGGCTACTTCGCCCGCAACGAGGCCTGGCACGGCACCTGGGCCCTCGATGGTGGCGGCACTTTCTCCAATCAGTGCATTCACCACATTGATGAACTGGTGCACTGCTTTGGCTTACCCGAGCGCGTGCGATGCTTGGCCCGAACGCAAGCCAAGCCGATCGAAGCCGAAGACTACGCCAGCGCCAGTTGGGAATACGCCGACGGCCTGATCGTTGAGATTTCCTCGACCACCTCGTGGCGCGCGTCGAGTTGGTATCATCGCCTGGAGGTGTGCGGCAGCGAGGCCGATTACATCAGTCACAGCGGCGGGCCAGAGACCGCGGCCACGCGGTGGTGGAAAGACGGATCGTGGAGCGACCAAGCCCCGCTACCCGCGGCCAGCACCTGGCTCAACAGCGCCGACAATTTGGCTGCACACCTCAGGTCTGGCGCCCCACTCGCCTGCGACGGTCGTGACGGCGCCCGCTCACGCCAAGTCCTCGATGCGATGTACACCTCGGCCCGCAACGACGGCGCGTGGACCGCGATCGATGCCGCCGGCACGGTACTGGCCCAAGGCACGCTGGTGTAAGCATCAACAAGGTGCGAGTCCTGGCACGCTGATCCGCGCGGATCAGCGTGCCAGGACGCCACTAGTTCTGGCGAGATCTGCGGTCGCTGGTACGACCATCGCATGCGCATTGTCGTCTTGCTCGCACTCGGCCTGGTGCTCACCGCAGCCGAGCCCACCCCATCGCAGGTTCTGGCCGCCCATGGCGCCCTCCTCGCAGGGCCCGTCGCTGAAGGCAGCTTCGACGACGCCACGATAGCTGCGGCGCTGCACCACCAGGCTTTCGGCCTGGATGCGCCCCGCGTTGACCTGGACCCGCGCCTGCTGCAGCCGCTGATGGAGGCCGTGCGTGATGGCGAAGAACTCACACCTGAGCTGTTGTCGGTGCTCAACCTGCCGTGGTTCGAATACTCACTCGCGATCCTGCATGAACCGCCCGCACTGGCCGATGCCGCCACCCTGTACCGCAAACAATTCATGCATCGTGAAGAAGCGCTCAATCGCGCGCGCGTCGTTGGCCTGACCCAGTGCTGGCTGCACGCCCCGTTTGGTCGGGCCAAGGCACGGTGGTCGTCAATCCTGAGTAGCATGATCACCGCCTGCCAACAGCAGTCGCAGCCAAACTTGATGTCACAGCATGCCTTCGCTGCCACCATGATCGGATCGCAAAATGGCATCAAACACCTCCTGCAACAATGCGACCTCAATGGCGCCAGCCCCGAGGCCCGCAGGGCAACCCTAAGCCAGTTCTGCACCATGAGCGCCTGGATGAGGGCCTACATTCCGGCCGACACCTTCGCCTGTCTCAGATTCGATAAACACACGACCAGCGCTGAGCTTGCGGCCATCATCGAAATACTGAGCCGGTCACCTGACGGCGTTTATCACAGTTTCCGCGAAACCCTGCTCCACTGCGCCACCTTATCGCGCGCTGCGCCGCCGCCCGCTCTCATTGAGGCCGCCCAACGCTCTGGCATTGCCGCGCTTCTGCTGGCTCACATGCGGCCACAAGCCGATGACCTCAAGCGTGTCGTCGCTTGGCTCCTAACACCACCCAAACGACTCGGGGCCGATTGGCTCTCCGGTGCCGCCACACGCCGGAACTGGCCCGTCGACACTGAGGCTGGCCTTGGCGTCATCGCCCCGGAAGACTGGCGGGATCTCTGGATGCAACCAGCGTGGCAGATACATCGCCACATCCTTGCGTCTGAACTTGAAGCCAGCTGGGCCAAATTCCCGAGCGCGATGCGGTGCCTGCTACTGGTAGCCTGCGATTCAGCCTTCGATCTCCCCTCTCCCATTCTGGAGCAGGCCAGCACCGATGCCGACCCGCGCGTTCGCATGCTCGCCGCTGATGCCATCGTTCGGCGCGACCTCACGACCCATGAAGCCTGGCTCAACGCACTCATCGCACTCAGCACTGACGACCGGCAAGCCTGCTGGGTGCTCATCCACCACATGATTGAACGCTGCGCTGGACTGCCTCCCGATGAGGCCTTACCGCTTCTACGCACCGTGCTCGCCATGATCCCACAGGGCGGCGAACCTTGGGGCGAGTGGTGGGCCCTGGAAACACTTACCAGCATCGCTGCGCGTCATCCGCAAGCCGACATTGGCGCTGAAGTCAAGACCGCCATCGCCGACCGGTGTCGCAATGAAGGCAAAAGTCGCTGGAGCGGCAACCTGGTCAACCATGCGGCCGCCGCCCTCGATTGGGTCACAGCGGTAGACGATCGCACAGATACCCTCGCCCACTTCGCCCCCCTGCATCCACTGCTCCACGCCGACCTACTGGCGCGCTGGGGGCAAGCCCAGGAGGCCCTCGAACGTATTTCCGAACTCGAAGACGATCAAAAGCGCAATCTCCCCCGCGCACTGCTGGCAGCGCAAATGGCCCTCAATTTCGAAGCCGCACTCGACGGACCCTGGAACCGACACCTCTGGCAACCCTGGCGCGGCAGTGACCAAGCCCCATGGAGCCGCCCACCGCAGGGCTTCGCTGACCCACCCAATGGCCGCACCGGGATCCACGAAGTCATCAGCGCGAGACTGAGCGGGGCCCGCGTCTCAATAGACTGGCCACAACTCCACCAACTGACCGATCCACACAAAGCCGTGCTCGCGCTGGCAGATGCCAAGCAGTTGGAACAGCGTGACGGCCCCAAGATTCGCGACGCTCTCCTGCGTGACGGACAAGATTTTCACTGGGCTTGGACCGGCCCCGAATTGGTTGCCGTTCTGCGCACCCTGAACAAGCCAGCACACGATGCACCGAACTCCCTGCCAAATCGCATGATCGACGCTGAAACCCTGTTTCAAGACTGCCAATGGGCCGCTGCGGCTGAACAATTTGCCATCATTGCCAATAATTTTCCACCCCATGAATTAACTCTCAATCGCTGCGCCCTAGCCCACATTCTCAGTGACACCCCCCAGCCCATCGCCACCCGAGCACCGATCCTTGCCACCAGCAACGAAGGTCGATCATGCCTGGAATCAGTGGCACGCTGGCTCGCGGCGCGCGGAAGGGTCACCGAAGCCAAAGACTGGCTGTCACATATCCCGGCCGCGGCTTGGCAACCGAGCGCGCTCAAGATACGCATCGCGCTGGCCCATGGTAACCGCGCTGAAGCACTGGCAGCCTTCACCCGCGCCATGGCCAAAGCCGATGACATTCCCGAACGCGCCTGGGTAGACACCTTCAACGGCCTCATCGAGTCCATTGATGACCCCACCGTCCGAGAATGGGCCGGTGCCGCACGCGTCGACCCCGACCAGCAACTCGCCCAGGTCACAGACTGGCTTGGGCGCACCCAATCTGCCGCGCTGCGCCGGCGCCTAGTCGCCGAACGCAGCCTGATCCACACTGCTCTCGGCGACATGCAGGCCGCCATGGATGGCTGGGTCACCCTCAGTGCTGACGATGATTGGTGGGGCACACTCGCCAAACAGGCCATCGCAGCCCAACTCAACACCGCCCCCAGCCGCATGCTGCTGGCCCCCAACCAAGACCGCGCCATCGACCTGGGTGCGTATGTGCCCCCGTGGACCCCTGGCATCGGCCTGACACTCGACCCCGTCAAGGGCGCCCCCTTGGCGCGACAAGAACAGGCCATGCTGGTGGGCCCAGACGGCCATCCCTTCACGCGGCCACGGCCACGCTTGCTCGGGCCGTATGCGGGCAATCTCTGGACCTGCGCCGGCTGGCGGCCCGCGCTTGAACCCGGCGCGTATCTAATCCTGGCCAAGATTGACAGCCAGAGCGAACAACGCGGCTTCGTCGTCCTCCCCATTGAGAAGCCGACCCGTCCGCCGGAACCAATCGAAAAGGAATAGGGTAGCCGGCATAGACATAGAGATTGACCTACGCGGCGACCCCCAGGTGATGCCGAGACCAAGCGCCGAGCCGGAGGCCCGAGTGCCTGACAGTCAAGAACCCCAGTCGATTGACTGGGGCTCTTTCGTTCGGTGCTCGCTGCGCTCCGCTCCGAGGTGGGAGCATGGGCCCGAGTGCCAGAGCAGACGGATCACGGTAGGAACGGCCCTTGCGGGCCGCCCCCCGTACAGATCCGGACGTGCGGAACTACCGCATCCGGCTCCTCGCTCGGGTCATACGCGCTCGCCCACTGACAAGCCGTGAACTATCATCATGCAATACACCGTTTTATCGAGTTCAGTGCCCCGTTGATGTGCATTCCGATCGTTCGCCCCTTGCGCCAGACCCTTTCCTCCATCCACTCCGCCGCGACCGACGCCCGAAGGCTGAGGTCGCCTTGTTGAGCGACAGCCACCCAGCGGTTGGCTGGATCCCGTGCGGCTGTGGACCGAACAGCATCCAGCCTAGGCCTAGTCGCGGCCTGGTGCGGCGACGCTGGCGCCGTGAAATGAAGCAATCACCGCTTCATTGACCTGAAACTTAGCGCCCCTGATGGCGACAACACTGCTGGCGCGTCGGCACCGGGCGCAAGGGTCCACGAGCCGCGCTCGCTACGGCTTCATTGCGAAGTCCTCAAAGCCGCTCTCGACGCTGTTACCGTCGGCATCACGTAGCCGCACCCCCACGCGCCAGCCTTCTCCCTCCGGAACGGTGACCGTCCAGGTCCATGCTTCGTCTGACAAGGTGCCGGTGGTCCAATTGGTGGGAGCGTCAAGCTGCAAGGCCGCCGCGATCTCGACCGGAGTTTGGTAGCCGGGTTTCGCGATGACGACCGCCTTCACTGTCAGCTCTGCACCGGGCAACACGGAGCCGACCCGTGCAATCTGCACGGTGTATCCTGGCATGGCGCACTCACCAAGCCCGACCGCGGAACTCGGATCGGTCTGTGCTTGTCCACCACCATCACCTTGGGTACCGCCGGGTCACCACGAACGACCACGGGGAAACCGCATGGGGTCAACGCCCCATAGAAACCCTTTCTGCGTCGCTGTATAGTGTGCACATGAACATCTTACTCATTGTTATCCTCGTCCTTCTCCTCTTCGGTGGTGGTGGCGGCTTCTATTTCGGTGGACCTATCATCGGCGGTGGAATCCTCGGCCTCGTTGTGCTGGTGGCCGTGGTCATGTTCTTTATGGGCGCATTTCGCACCAAAACCTGATCGGATCGGATGGGATAGCCCGCCTGTTCCGGACAAAGGTCATCTGCCTTGTGTCCGTCTGGCGGGCACCTTTCGCTGATCAGCTAGGTCTGATAGCCTGCCGTGTGGGGCGCAAAAAGTCATGCCGCCTCCCGGCGGTGCGAACTGAGCGTATTCCCCACGAATCCACGACGAACAAGGGCCCCGTCGGTGCCTGAACTTCGGCCGTGGAGCGGCGCTGGCATCCTGGGTCCCGGTAGTCCGTCCGTGATAATAGTGGTCAACGTGCTCGGGCAGGGTGCGCCGGAGCGTATCCGTTGAGAACGCAATGATGGATCGTCCAACCTCTCGGCGGGCGGTGCCGATAAAGCGTTCGATGGAGGCGCCGCACGTGGGGCTTTGGGGTGGAGTAATTGCGATCTCGCACCCGATTGACCGGAAGCACTCCTTGGCCGAATCCTGGAAGCACTCCTTGGCCGAATCGGTGAAGAGTAGGGTCGCGGTCCATGATCACCCAAGTGGTTTCGGCGACGACATCATCCTCGTAGGCGGTGCGGTTCCGGCAGCACCTTGTGACCTATTCGCCGTTGGCATCATCGGTCACGCCCATGAGGCGGACCTCGAGTAAAGTCAGCACAGAGAAGTTCTCGGGGCACCATCTGTCTCCAGGACAGGGTCAGACCGCGATGGGGCCTGGCAAGGTCGGAGGCTGAGGGCGGCCAGACTTTCTTGACCCCACAGGTTCGGCGCGATCGCGAGGAGCATGTCGGCCTCTTCTTCGAAGTAGACCTCGGTGTCGGCATACCAAGTCATGCGCTCCGCGGCCTGCCGCGCGCACCGCAAGCAAACCCGCTCAGCAGGCTAATCGCCGTTTACCTGCGCCCTTGGACGAATGCGGCCCAAAGCTTTAAACAAGCAGTATCCCTGCAGATACAAGCCCAAACCGAGAAATAGCAGCATGAAATTGTGACCAAATCCCCAGGGCCGGCGATCCCCCCGCAGACCCGGCGGTAGACCAACGGATGGCACCCATGTCGCATAGCGCACCGATGGCGCGATAGCATCATCGGCAGTCTCTGGGCTCGGATTCCCATAAGCGACTCCCGAATAAGCGGCGCCGTTGACCTCATAGCGGTACTGAACCTTGACCACACGCCTATGAGTAGTCCGCCCCCGAGTCGAAGCCGAACCATACTCGGCCTCGCTCAACTCCGCAGCAATCACCGGCGCCGTGGCATCCGGCAGCACCACGAGCGCAACACTGCGCCAGTTCCCCAATGCCCCAAACATCCAAAGGATAAGCAGCGGCAGAGCGATGAAGGCCGCCGCCATAACTTGATACTGCCACAGCGGTGGCGTCAGGGGCGATGTGCTCATGACGCAAAGATAGGCATGGGCATGGCGCAACCAACTGCTGAGCCCATTCCAAGGAAATCCTCGCTGGCGGGATTAACGAATCACATGCTCCGCTAAGATGGAGCCGCTCTTCATGGACCCCGTGGCCGTTGTGATACTCAGCGTGCCACTCAAGTCGCCACCGTTCTTCTTATTATTGAGCGTCATCGACATGGTGAGGCGATCGCCACGCGCGTTGGTGATATCGATGGCATAAATCGGTCGTCGATTCGATTTGGTGCCACCCGACAGCGTCAGCTCAACCGGCGAGTCAAAGCCATTCTGCCTGAACCAAGGCGAACTCATCTTGCCATCGGCAAACGCTGCATTGATGACGCCAACCTTGTTGCCGCCAATCGTCAACTCGATAGCGGCTTCCCGACCCATGAAAGTGTAGTCACCCTTGGCAGCGGCGCAGCAACACCACACACAGCAAGGCTACCGTGCGCACATGCCGCCACCATGCCCCGTGTACCAACGGCCCTGTTGTTCGGATACCGTCCTCATGATTCATCCTCCGCGTGCGCAGGAGCGCGCCGTCTCAAGCTTGTGCCTGGTCTGACTGTGAGCTCAAAAGGGATAGCCTGACTCGCAAACGAGCGCCCGGTCTTGATTTTGCGCAGGAGCGCCCTGACGCCTTCGCGCCCCATGTGGGCGTCCGGCGTCCGCATGACCCAATGCGGCGATTGAAAATAAATGTGCGAAGCCGAGGTAAAGAATCCGATTGGGCACCCTCGATACCACGGTGCGGTCACCACACTTTCTTCAAGACCACCATAACAGATCACCGCCTCAGGTTTGAAGTCTTCCAAGCAGCGGTTGATGTAGTCGTGGATGCCGAGCTCATCGCCAACGCGAGACGGGGCCACCACCAGCGGCTTGCGCTTGGCGTCATGCATCGCGCCGAGATACCCAGCCAAGCGATCATCCACGCTATAATGCCGTGACGCAGCTGGAATATCCTGACCAACATAGGCGATACGTCGTAGCCCTTGCTCCAAGAAACACTGGGTCAATTTCCGGGCGGCACCCAGGTCGTCGGGATAGATGCAGTCACGCGGCAGCTTGGTATTGAGAAATACCGACGGCACGCGCTCAGCAGCACAGCGATCAACAAAGAGTTGCGGGGCGCCGGTGGTAAACCAAGTCAGCAGACCATCAACGCAGCGTTGCTTGAAAATCTCGGCTTGCCCCTCGCCATCAACCGAGCGCGGCACCTGGGTCACCGTCAACTGCATGTCAACCTCATTGAGCACCGCCATGACCTCACCGAGGAGATGCCGCGAGATGCCCTGGCCCCATCCGCCGTAGTCGATTAGCAGCGAAATCGCATTGAAGCGCCCGCGCACGATAGACCGAGCAGCGGCGTTCGGCTTGTACCCCATCTCCGCCGCCAGTTCACGAATCTGCGCGGCCCGCGCCTGCATCGACGGGCGGTTTTCCTTATACTTGCCATTGAGCACCTGGGACACGGTGGCCGGTGACACGCCAGCCCGCTGCGCGATATCAGCGATTTTAACCACAAGCATCCCCCCTCACTAGCGTCGCTGGCATTGGATCAGTGTCAGGTCGCGCTCAAGCGCTTAACCTAAGGCCCTATCTTGTAGGCGTGGTCACGTAGAGCGGCATATTGAGAACCCGGCCGTACTTGAACTCGCGCATTTCCTTGGGCATCTCCTTTTCAAGCACCTCGCGCACGGCGTCGCCGTTCTGCTCCAAAACCTGCACGAAATGGCGACGGTTACCGCGATCTTTGCCATGTGCGGTTGCCGACCAGGTCAGTGCGGCTATCGAATCAATCAGCCGATACAAGGGTACCTGGCCGTTCTTGAATCCCTGGGCCGGATAGTGGAAACCACCAAGTACTTCAACGGTCGCCTTGTCGCGCGCCGATAGGAAGGTGAAGCCACCCTCGGTCTTCGCACCAAGGATCCACCCCGTACCCCCGTTAAAATTGACCTGCGCCAGTTCATTGCGATCGCCACCTCCGATGCCTTCGGTGTTAATCGATCGTCCGTAGTACTCCTGCGGGTGGGAAAACTGGAACGGCGCACCACAGGTATCCATCACGAACATGCGTCCAGACTTTGGACCATTGGTATAGCCGCCAGAGAGGGTGTGCTGGATCACGAAGTCACCAGCAGCAGCATGTTTGAACGCCCAACGTGGCGTATGCCGCTTGGATTTATCCGGCACGATGACGTGCAGGTGTTCGATCGTCACCGATGCCTGATCACCATCAAAAACGAAAGTCGGCTCGCCAGCCATCACGTCAGGATCGATCGCGACCAAACTCCGCATCCCCACGATATGCCGCAGCTTGCCACGCAGGTGCACGGTTTTGTCAATGCGATACGAACCACCCAAGGTCTTCGGGAAGTAGATCGTGCGCGCGCCACTATCGATCGCCGCCTGAATGGCGTCCGAACAGTCGGTGGTGCCGTCTTCTAGCGCACCGAAGGCAGCAACGCTGACCCAGTCGGCGGTTGCGTCATAGCTCATCGCGGGGTGCTCAGCCACGGGCAGGCGCGGCAGCGGTGCCACCGGGTTGGCCTTATCGCTCTGCCCAGCCGCGGTCATGATCGGGAAAGTGGTGTACATTGCGCTCGTCTCGAGCGGCAACTGAGCGCCAGAGCGGTCCGTGAGCGCATGGCCATACCCACGGCACACCACGTCGCGCAGGTACAGCATGCCGTCTTGCTCAAGCACCGCGCTGCCGTCTGCGGCGGCGGAACCACCCTCCAGAATGGAATCCACCAGCACGATCATATTGCTATCTTCGCGCCCCTCTTTGACCTCATTGGCGTTGATGATGGCGGGCACATCGTTGCGACTGAAAATATGACGCATCCACAGGCAGTTGAAGGCGTTGTACACACCAGCAAGCGACTGCTGCTCAAGAAGGATGTTTTCGAACACCGGCCCAAACATCGCGTTCTTGGAGTAGATCCCATAACGGAAGCCACGAATGTGCATGTTGCGATGAATCTGCGGGCCAGGGTCAGCCCAATTCAGCAGCAGACCAGCATAGGCCTTGCCGTCATCACAGCTAATCGACAACTCGGTGGTCGCGCCGTAGTTGCTGGCCTTATAGCGCAAACCAGCGGCGCCCGGATTATTGGCACCAATTGCGATTGTCAGGTTTTGGACGTAGTTGCCAAAAGCTTGGTTGTTGTTGTTACCGCCACCGATCTCCAGCAGCGGAACCACGCTTTCAGCGTCACTGAAGGCCGCGCTCGCCGCTTGCAACCGGATCGTGGTCTGTGAGCGCTGCTCGCCTATGAGTGCAAAGAAGCGCCCCTCCACCTTCAGCGGTTCGCTGATCAGGTAGGTTCCACGCGGTAGATACACGAAAGGCCGGAAAAACTTATACTCGCCCGATTTCGTGATGGCCGCCTTGATGGCGGCGGTGTCATCAGTGGTGCCGTCGCCCGTGGCGCCGAAGTCTTTCACGTTGATCACGCCCGCATCGGCCGGCGGGCTAAATACGTACTCAGCCTTGGCCTGCTCCAGGATGGCACCTTCGAGGTCGGCGCCAGCAAGCTGACCAGCACCCCCCACCAAGATGACGGAAAGGACGCAGAGTCCGGCGATGTGTCTGCTCATAGGTACGGACCTTTTCTAAATCGTTTTAGATAATATAACGACCACTACGCCAAGAGTCAAGATGCATGGCCCCTGAGACAGCCCGACGCCACTCAAATTCGCACCAAATCAGAACTTTACCAATAAGCCTCGAACGCAGACGACACCACGCCGTATACCCTGCCTCACCTGCACCACAGCCCTGTGCACGTGATGGAGACAACCCGCATGCACCACCACCCCGCCAGGCATGCCTTGGCCAGCGCCTGCCTCGCCCTCCTCCTGGCCCAAGCCTCCC
>JAQIBG010000037.1 GCA_027859175.1 Planctomycetota bacterium
GATTTAGGGGTTGGGGTGCTGAGGTGTTGGCGCGTGCGGGGGCTGTTGCGGGCGTGGTGGTGTTTGCGTCGCTCATGTCGCCGGGGGCGGCGACACCCCCAGAGGGCGGGCGCGGCATCGCTGGGATGATCGGCGTTGTTCGCCTCATGGACTTGATAAGCGAAGGGCTGTTGTGAAGCCTAGCGTGCGCGGTTTCGGGCTGTTAGACGCTCAGTCTTCGTTTGTGCTAAACCCCTTTAATCTCTCGCGCCCTCGCGTCCTCGCGCCCTCGCGCCCTCGCGTCCTCGCGTTACCCCACACATGCAAGCCCTCTCCAGCTACCACATCTGTTACCTTGTTGTGAATGCTGGATATTTTAGCCGGGCCTTGTTAGGGTGTCGGCATGGCTACATCACAACCGAATATTTTACTTATTGTCGCGGATCAGTGGCGGAGCGATACGCTTGGCTGTGCGGGGCATCCGTGTGTGCAGACGCCGCACTTGGATCGTTTGGCTGCTGACGGTATCCGCTTTCGCAATGCCTATAGTGCGACGCCGACCTGTGTGCCGGCCAGGGCTTCGCTGATGACGGGCTTGTCGCAGCGGCGGCATGGGATCGTCGGCTACACCGAGGCGGTTGATTTTAATTATGATGTGACCCTTGCTGGTACCTTGGCCGATGCGGGCTACCACACCCAGTGCGTCGGCAAGATGCATGTGAAGCCGTATCGTAACTTGATGGGCTTTCACAATGTGGTGCTGCACGACGGCTACTTGCATTCGGTGCAGTCAAAAACCGATGACTATACCCTGTATGATGATTACTTGCCTGATCTCAGGCGGCGCCTTGGCCGGCCCGAGGCCGACTTCCTCGATACCGGCGTGGGCTGCAACGGCTATGCAGTCAATCCGTGGTGTTATCCGGAAGAACTGCATCCAAGCGCGTGGGTGACCGATCAGGCGGTCGACTTTCTGCATCGCAGGCGTGATCCGTCGAAGCCATTCTTTCTCAAAGTGAGTTATCATCGGCCGCACCCGCCGCTTGATCCGCCGCTGTCGATGCTGGAGCGCTATCGCGATGCCGCTGTGCCCGACCCGATTACCGGCGACTGGGCTGAAGAGTGGCAGTTGCCGCATGGCACTAGCGTTGAATCACCAGTGCCGCACGACGCGGCCCAGATCAATCTGGCACGGCGCGCCTATTACGCCCAGTGCACACATATCGACATGCAGATCAACCGTCTGGTCCACGCCATGATGCGGCGCGGTGCGATCAACAATACGGCGATCATGTTTGTGTCTGACCACGGCGACATGCTGTACGATCATAACCAGATTGCGAAGGCGATGCCGTTTGAGGCCTCGGCTGGAATTCCGTGCATCGTGCGGCCACCAAGCACCTGGGCTGATGCACCGCGTGGGCAGGTGTGCGACCAGGTGGTGGAGTTGCGCGATGTGCTCGCCACCTGCTGCGATTTTGCCGGCATCGAGCGGCCCGATAACGATGGCATCAGTATGCTCGGCGCGGCTCGCGGCGAGGAATCGCGCGACTGGCTCCATGGCGAGCACGAGCGCGGCGACTGGTCCAATCAATGGCTGACCGATGGTCACAGCAAATACATCTGGTGGAGTCAAACCGGGCGCGAGTACCTATTTGATCTCGATGCAGACCCGCTTGAGCGCCACGACCTCAGCGCCAAGGACCCAGAGACCGTGGCGCTGTGGCGGCAGCGTTTGATTGGCGAACTCGCGGGCCGCGAAGAGGGCTTCGTGCAGGCTGGTCAGCTCGAGGCTGGCCGACCGCAGAAGCCCGCCCTCAGTGGCGCTGGGGTGACGGCAGCACGTTAGTTAGGTCCCTGGAGTCAGGGCCGAATCTGGACCTCGATGCGCTCGGTGCTGGTGTCGCCTTCGGCGCTGGTGCTGACCACGCTGCGCATGTCTCCGGTTGCGAGGTCCAGGTCGCCGGCCGGATAGCTCATGGCCCAAGCAGAGGGGGCGCCGTTGTTATCGCCGCGGCCATCCACGTTGACGGTGGCCGGCATCACGGTGGTTCCGCTGATGGTGACGGTTTCGACCTGCCAGAGGTCGTCGACGAAGGCGGTGTTGGCCGGTGCGTCGCCGTCGCCACTGCCGCCGCATCCAGCGACGAGCAGTATGCTGAGAACCGTGACCAGGCCGAGTAGTCGTGTGGTAAGCATTATCCGTCTCCCAGGGTGCTGCGGTCAACCAGGAGGGTGCGCTCTTGCACACCACTGGCGCTGTGAATCGAAACGGGGATCTCGGTGGTGCCCAGCGGCACGTCGACACTCAGGTTGAAGCGCCCGTTGCTCGGGGTGGTGACGGCATCGCCGTAGCGCAACTCGGTGACGCCATCGGTAACGGTGCCGCTGAGTTCAACCCGCATCGTACCGACGCGCGGTGGGCCTTGTCTAAAGAGCCAGTCCCACACCAAAGAATTATTATAGGTTCGAGTCCAGCTGTCGTGGCTCTTGTCGGTATAGAAGGTCAGCTTGGGATGGGTTGCGAGGGTGTCGGTCACGCCGCTGCGCCAGGTCCAGCCGCTGGCTGCGGTATAGGTGGCGGTTTTGGTTTCGCTGGCCGCGTTGTTGGGATTGCCGTCTACGTGGGGATAGCCGGCCAATACATCGCTGGCGCTCCCGCTGACCGCCTTGGCGATGGCATTGGAGGCATTGATGCTGCTGCTACGCTTGACGGTGTTGTCGCCCCAAGCGTGGAAGGACCAAGTTGGTGTGCTCAGGTGCGCGCTCGACTTACTGACTCCGCCGGCGCCACAGATGGGGATGCAGGCCGCGATCCGATTACCATGGGCGCTGAGGTATCCATAGGTGCCGCCGCCGCCCATGCTCAGGCCGGTGAGGTAGACGCGGTTGGGGTCGATGCGATAGGTCGCAAGCGCATAGTCTACAAGATCGTCGATGAATCCGTCGTCCCACCCGGTTGACGTCTGTGGTGACAGCACGATGGCGTTCTCGTCGGCAAAACGGGTGCTGCCACTTAGGATCATCGAACTGGGGCCGTGAACGGTAACGTCATCCCACAATGCTGTGGCGTCTGTGCCCGCGCCCTTTTCACCTGCGCCGTGTAAAAAGATCACGACCGGGTGGATGTTGGGTCCGTCTGTGGCGTAGCCAGGCGGTAAATATTCGACGTAACCATAAGGGGCGCTTGTGGTTCCCTTCGGGCGCGCTTGGTGCACGGCGGCCGCGAAAACGGGTGCGCACAGACACACTATGATAAGTGCGCGTAGCATGGCAGGTCCTCCACTCCTTATTGGAACGGGGGACAGCAAGGGGGACATGCCTGTTTGCCTGTGGTCTTGGGTGTTTCAGTCTCCGGTGGCGAAACTACGGCCAAAACGGGCGGCTGTAGCCACGCGTTGTTCGCCGGTGCTATCGAGAACCCAGGTGATCATCCCGGCCAAGCCGCCTTGCCATTCAGGCAAATGATGACTCTCACCGATCACGGTCGCCAGGGTGGCGAGGTGGGCTGCGATGCGGCCGTGGTCGAGTCGTCGCTGGGCTTCGCGATACGGGTGTGCGTGCCGATAATGGCGACTGCAGGTCGCCCAAGGTTTTCTTGAGGCTAGTAGGCTGGTGTATTTCAACAGCCTGCTAGGGCTGGGGCAGCGCTGCGCGTTGCAGGCGGCCGCCGCGATACGCGAGGTAGGCGTAACTTTGGGAGATCGCCAAGCAATTGGCGGGGCTGCCTTCCGGTAGCGTGCCCAGGCTGACCCATTCGGCATCGCGTAGAACCATGATCTGCTGGACGATGGCCTCGTCAGGCTTGCCGCGGCGGGTTGCGAGCGCGTAGATGGTGTCGCCATCGGCGGCCATATCGGTGACCAGCCACGGCGCTTCAAGAGGGAGGGCCTGAGCGGCCGGCGGCTGAATGCTGGTTATCAACCAGCTATACCCAGCGGCTTCCACCACCAGGCCAGCCTGGCAGGCCTCAAAGCTGTTGATGGCCAGGGTGCTGGCGTAGACATCAACGCCCGGATGCGGCGGGAGCAAATCTTGCGGGATTTGGTGAACGGCTTGCCAGTGCGCATCCTTGCCGGTGCCATTCACCGTGATCATCCACGGCACCGTGTCGTTGGGGATCATGTTGGCTTGAATCGCGGCCATCACGTCGCCGCCCTTTTTGATCGCGGCTTTGATGTCGAAGCCCTCTTTGGTTTTCAGGCTGTAGGTGGTGGCGTAGAGTTGATCGCGCCACGGGATGTAGCGGTGATAGAGGGCGCGCGGCCATTCTTGTTGTGCCTGATAAGATTGCCAGGTGGCGCCGTCGTCGTAGCTGACGCGCATCGATGGCCACGGCGGCTTGCTGTGGCCATAGCTGCACCACCACACGCCATCGTGTTTGGTGATGTCACGATTGTGGGCGTCGCCACTGGGGCGCTGCACGGTCAACTCACCCTCGCGCGTGATGCGAAACAGGAAGGCATTGGTGCCGATGGGGTCGTAGTCGACAATGGCGAGTTCGGTGCCGAGATCATTGAGCACGAACGTTTTTTCGATCGGCCAGCGTTTGGGCTGGCCGGCATCGTCACGCACGCAGTCGAAACTGCCCGTGGCCAGATCGTACCACAGGATGACCTGCTTGACCTTGGTGTTGGTGGTGCCGTGGGCGATGTAGAGCCGCTCGCCAAACACGGCGAGGTCGTCGACTAACTTCTTCTCGGAGGGCTTCTGATAGAAGGGCTCCAAGAAATTGCCCAGGTCTTCCAGCGCCAACTCGCTGGCCGGGCTGGGGGTCATGGCCAGTACCAGCGCGGTGGTCAGAATAGACTGGATGAAGGTGCGCGAGCGTTGCATGGGTGCAGCCTAGGCTCTCAGCCGAAAACTGCAGCTATTGGCGCTTGGGGGCGAAACGGGGTGTGTTGGCGCTGTTTTGCGGGCCATAGTGACAAATGTTTACACAGACCGCGGGCGCTAAGTCGCTGATGAGCAACTGCTTGCGGCACGCGCTGGGGTATTGTTGCAGCGTGCAGCATTGAAGGCTGCGCAATGCGCCACAATCAGGACCAAGCCACACGGCTTTGACAGATGACCACGAGTGGGACGACCCGCTCGTTGTACCGTTACGGGACGGCCCGGTGCATGGCCGTTCCGTTCCAGCGGTGTCCCCCGGCTGCGTGCCGGTCCACATCGGGAACACCGCATGTACCAAGCCCAGTCTTATCACCACAGTCTACCCCGCATTGCGATGCGCGGTCGATCATCCCATGGCCCGGCGGCGTGCGCTGCTGCGGTCAGCATGTCCAGCCCAGGAGAATCCATGCATAGCTTTCGTACGCTCATTCTGACCCTTGTGGTCCTCGCCCTCGCCGCCGCCTTTGCGCCGCGCATCCAGGCCGCCGAACCGCTCAAGATCGCCTACTCTGATTGGCCGGGCTGGATCGCCTGGGAAATCGCGATCAATAAGAAGTGGTTTGAGGAAGAGGGCGTCGAGGTCGAGTTCTCGTGGTATGACTACGTGGCCTCGATGGACGCCTACGTGGCCGGCAATGTGGACGCCGTGTGCATGACCAACGGTGATGCCCTGGTTACCGGCGCCACCGGCAAGCCCTCGGTTGGCATCATCATCAACGACTTCTCCAACGGCAACGACATGCTGGTGGCGGCGCCGGGGATCAAAACCATCGCTGACCTCAAGGGTAAGAAGATTGGTCTCGAAGAAGGCTTCGTGCCGCATCTGCTCACGCTCAAGGCCTTGGAGAGCGCCGGTCTTAGCGAAAAAGACGTGACCATCGTTAACACGCCCACCAACGAAACGCCCCAGGTGTTAAAGTCGGGTGCGGTGTCAGCGATTGCCGCTTGGCAGCCCAACTCAGGCCAAGCGCTCAAGGCGGTAGACGGTTCCAAGCCGATCTTCACCTCTGCCGATGCGCCCGGTATTATTTACGACCTGCTGTACGTCAGCCCTGAGAGCTTGGCCGCCCGCAAGGACGACTGGCAAAAGGTGGCGAAGGTGTGGTACCGCGTAGCCGAGTTCCTCAAAGACGAAGACAATCTCGACGAAGCCCTGGCGATTCTGGCCGCGCGTGTTGAGATCAGCCCCGAGGAATACGAGCCCTTCTTCAAGGGCACCTACATCCTCAGCCTCGAAGAATCGCTGGCCGCTTGGAAGAAGATGGACGGCCTCAAGAGCGTCTATGGCTCGAGCGTCGTGTCGGATCAGTTCAACGTGAAGTATGGCGTTTATGAGAAGTCACTGGCGACCGAGCAGTACCTCGATCCCAGCCTGACCGAAGCCTTGGCCAAGTAAGGGCCCTGTGATGGCGGGAGGGTCGTTCGGCCCTCCCGCTGTTTGGTCGCTATTGCATACCCCGAGGTGATTGTATGCCTGCACCACGCACGCCGTGGTTGGCGATCCGCACTGAGCTGCCGGCTCGGCGACGCCTGCTCCTGTCGGTTTTGTCGTTCTTGATTCCGCTTGGCCTGTGGTGCCTCGTGGCCTACGTGCCGCCGTTTCGCTGGCACCCAGACGTCAAGCTCGAACTGAGCGCGATCAGTGGCGAGATTTCCGCGGTGTACACCGCTGGTGACCGTCTGGGTCGCGAGTTCTATCCTGAGTTTCAGCGCTTGATTCGCGACGAGAATGCGGCGGTGTTGGCGGCGCGGTCGGCGGGTGATCCGCTGATCGTGAGTCGGCGTGCCAATCAAAAGCTCCTGCGGCAGCTGGCACCGATCGGCATCGCGCATGGTTGGATCAGCGATGAGCAGGGCCAAGACGACGCCGCGCTGTATCATTTGTGGCGGGATTTGGCGACCGGCGCCAAGGTCACCACCAGCCCCGAACTCAGCGACGAAAATAAAATGGTGGTGGTTGCCAATTGGGCGGTGCTGGGGGCGTCTAGTCCGGATTACTTATCGCGCGCAATCCCCAAGGAGGCCTTGCTGAAGCTGGTGCCGCAGGGGCGTTCGTCGACCCCCGTGTATTTGCCGGCGCCGCACGAGGTGGCGGTGGCCGGGTGGGCCGACCTGTGGGCGGAGCCCAAGGGCGACAAGCCGAGCATGTGGCAGCGCCTTGGTGACTCGATGGTCATCGTATTTGGTGGTTTCTTGCTTGCGGCGCTGATCGGGGTGCCGATCGGGATTTTATGCGGAACCTTTGATTTCGTGTCGCGCTTGGTGGAGCCATTCGTTGATTTCTTTCGGTATTTGCCGGCGCCAACTTTCAGTACCTTGCTGGTGGCGGTGTTCCTGGCGCACGATGCACCCAAGGTGGCTTTGGTGTTTGTGGGTACGGTGTTCCAGTTAGTGCTGGTGGTGTCGAAAACCACGCGCTTGCTTGATGGCAGCCTGCTTGAGGCGGCGGCCACGCTTGGCGCCAATCGGCGTCAGTTGTTGGGGCGGGTGATTCTGCCAGGCATTTTGCCCAATCTGTATAACGACCTACGGATTCTCCTCGGTTGGGCCTGGACTTGGTTGGTGATCGCCGAGTTGATCGGGGTCAAGTCGGGTCTGACCGAATTTATCGATACCCAGGGTCGCTATCGCAACTTTGAACGGGTATTTCCTGTTATCATTCTGATTGGCGTGGTCGGTTTCCTGACCGATCAGGTCTTGGCCTGGGCCGGGCGCTTCTTGTTCCCCTGGGCCGGTGCTGGCCCTGGTCCAGCCAGTCGCGCTTTGGGCCGAGTGGTGACGTGGTTCCCGCGCTGGGTCCACAGTGATCGGGTCGATCCCCTGCACGTCGCGCGGGAAGCGAAGGAGACGCCATGAGCAGCACCATAGACCTGCCCGATTATCGCGACTTGCCCGAATCGGTACGTGCGCACATGGCGGCCTTGAAGGAACGCCCGGTGGTGCTCGAGGTCAAAGAGCTGGAACGCAGCTTTGAGAGTCCCGGCGGCCCTGTGCATGCGCTCAAGGGTATCGATTTCCAGGTTCACCGGCGTGAATTCATCGCGGTGATCGGCGCTTCAGGCTGCGGCAAGTCGACCTTGATCCGTTTGCTGGCCGGGCTCGACCATCCCACTGGCGGCCAGGTTTTGCTCGACGGCAATGCGATCACAGGGCCAGGCCCCGAGCGTGGGATGGTGTTCCAGGGCTATACGCTGTTCCCGTGGCTGTCAGTGCTCGGCAATGTGATGTTTGGCCCCAAGATGCGCGGCGCCGGCGATCGACGCGCCGAGAGCGAGGCCCGCCAGTGGATCGAGATGGTCGGCTTGAGCGACTTTGTTGACGCCTACCCGAGCCAGTTGTCTGGCGGCATGAAGCAGCGCGTTGCGATCGCGCGTGCGCTGGCCAACGAGCCGCGCATCCTGCTGATGGATGAGCCGTTCGGCGCGCTTGATGCGCAGACGCGTGGCAAATTGCAGGCGCATCTGTTGCAGATCTGGCGCCAGGTCAACCTGACGGTGTTGTTTATTACCCACGACCTGGAAGAGGCGGTGTATCTGGCCGATCGGATCCTGGTTCTGGGTGCACGCCCTGGTCATGTGCAAGAAATCATCGATGTGCCGGTGCCGCGCCCGCGCCGCCCTGATCAGTTCCTGAGTCCGCATTTCTTGTCGTGTCGCCGCCGAATCGAAGAGTTGATTCATCCGCGTCACGACAGGGACGAACTGCCGATTCCCAAGCTTACTGCGGTGGGTGACGAGGTCGATTCGTGAACGAGCTGCGGCTCGCTTGTGGCAATAAGCTCGCCCTTGCCAGCGCGACATGGCGCGGCAGCATTGCGAGTAACATTCAACCCCAGACGGGACGACCCGTCTGGTGTACCGATCCGGGACGGCCCGCTGTGAGCAGGCCGTCTCGCGTTGTTTTAGCATCGGTCGGCTCCGCGACAGGAGTGTGTAATGAGTGCGATTATCTATGATGAGATCTTGCGTGGTGGCGCGATGTGGTCGATGCGTCTCAAGCGTGGCTATCGTCTTCGCCTAACCGACATCGACGGTGGCGCCAATCTGTCGCTGATGTTGCATAACGCCGAGCAGCCGCTCGAACGCTATAATATGCCCGACACCCTCAAGGGGCAGCATACCGCTCACATCACCACCGGGTGCTGTCTGTATTCAGATATGGGCCGGGTATTGATGAGTGTGGTGTCTGACGATCTCGGCTGGCATGACACCGTCACCGGTTGTTCCAATGCCGCCTCGGTGGTTCGCAAGTACGGCACCAAAGGCTACCAGGAACATCGCAACGATTTTCATCGCAATGCCTATGACAATTTCCTGACCGAACTCGGCAAGTATGGCCTCGGTGAGCGCGATATGACGGCCACGCTCAACCTGTTCTCGAAGGTGCAGACCGACGAGGCCGGTGCGCTGCATTTCGTCGCGGCGCATTCACCTGCTGGTGCCGGCGTCACCTTGCGTGCCGACATGAATGTGTTGGTGACCGCCACGGCGGTGCAGCATCCGATGCATCCGGGCGCTGCTTACGATCCCAAGCGGGTTGGCATCACCGTGTTGCGGGGCGAGGCCGCTGTGCCCGCTGACGATGTCTGTCGCGCGCGTTGCGATGAGAACGACCGCGCCTTCGCCAACACCGAACTGTACTTTGCCTGAGGGGGTCTGTCATGAGCACCGTTTGTGAAAGTCAACTCGATCCTGCCGCTGCCGTTTTCGATTACGAAATGCCTGCGGGTACCGGCTGGATGCACGCCCTCAAGCAGGGCCAGATTTTCCGCATTGTTGACCTCGAAGGCAATCAGGCGGTAGACACCTTGTTCTACGACAGCCATGACCCGGCCAATCGCTACAGCGCGACCGATACGATTCGCGAGCAAGGCGGCATTTATTTGACCACGGGCACCCGTTTATTGAGCGTGCGCGGCGATGACTTGCTGACCATTGTGGCCGATACCTGTGGGCGCCATGACACCCTCGGTGGTGCCTGCGCTGCCGAGTCCAACCAGGTGCGCTATGACCTTAAGAAGAAGTGGATGCACAATTGCCGCGATAACTCCTTGCTGGCCTTGGCTACCGATCCGCTTGGCGCTGGCATGGGCAAGCGCGATCTGACCCACAATATCAACTTTTTCATGAATGTGCCGGTGACTCCAGATGGTGGGCTGAGCTTTGCCGACGGCATCTCGGCGCCCGGGCGCTATGTTGAATTACGGGCTGAGCGCGACATCACCGTGTTGGTGTCGAACTGCCCCCAGCTGAACAACCCGTGTAATGCCTATAATCCGACCCCGGCGCGGATGCTGGTGTGGGATCCGGCCTGATGTTCAGCAAAGTACTGATTGCCAATCGCGGCGCGATCGCGTGTCGTATCATTCGAACCCTGCGCGCCATGGGTGTGGCCTCGGTGGCAGTGTATTCTGATGCCGATCGCCACGCGCGTCATGTTGAGTTGGCCGACGAGGCCGTGCGCATTGGCCCGCCGCCGGTGGCTGAGAGTTACCTGTCTATCGACGCCATCCTCGCGGCGGCCAAACAAACGGGCGCCGAGGCGATTCATCCTGGCTATGGCTTCTTGAGCGAAAACCCCGATTTCGCCACGGCCTGTGCTGAGGCCGGAGTGGTATTCATTGGGCCGACGCCCGAACAGATGATCGCCTTTGGTCTCAAGCATGAGGCGCGCGCACTGGCCGAAGCCCTGGGTGTGCCGCTGGTGCCAGGCAGCGCTTTGCTGCAAGACGAGACCGCGGCGGTGACGGCGGCCGATGCCATCGGCTACCCGGTGATGCTCAAGGCTACCGCAGGTGGCGGCGGCATTGGCATGCGGGTATGCGCATCGCAGGCCGAATTGCGCGAGGCCTTTGCCGCGGTGAAGCGTTTGGCTGGCGGCAACTTTGGCCACGATGGGGTATTTGTTGAGAAATATATCGAGCGCGCGCGGCACCTGGAGGTGCAGGTGGTAGGTGACGGTCTCGGTGGCGTGGTTGCCCTGGGGGAGCGCGACTGCTCGGTACAGCGACGCAATCAGAAGGTGATCGAAGAAAGCCCTGCACCCGGCCTCAGCCCGGCGCGTCGTAGCGAGTTGATCGACGCTGCGGTGAAGATGACGCGCGCGGTGCGCTATCGCAACGCTGGCACCGTCGAGTTTGTGTACGATGTGAGCGCCGATGCGTTTTACTTCTTGGAGGTGAACTGTCGCCTTCAGGTGGAGCACGGCGTTACCGAAATGGTGACCGGCGTTGATCTGGTTGCGTGGATGTTGCACATCGCCGCAGGCGACACCGCGTGTCTGAGCAGCTACGATCACGCGCCGCAGGGCCATGCGATTCAGGCCCGCGTTTACGCGGAAGATCCCGCGCGCGATTTCCAGCCGGCGGCGGGCTTGGTGACCCGCTTCGCCACGCCCGAGGGTGTGCGCTGTGATCACTGTTTGGCCGACGGTATTGATGTGCCGGCTTTTTATGATCCCCTGATCGCCAAGATAATCGTGCACACGGCAGATCGTGAAAGCGCGCGTAAGCAGTTGCGCGATACGCTGAGTAATCTCGAGCTGCACGGTATTGAGGCCAACCACACGTGGCTGGCGCACGTGCTTGAACAAGACGTGTTCACCGCCGGCGAGCATCACACGCGGTGGCTGGCCGACGTGCCCTGGCAGCCGCTGTCGATCGACGTGCTGCGCCCTGGCACCCATTCAAGCGTGCAAGACTGGCCAGGGCGTGAGGGCTATTGGGACGTGGGCGTGCCGCCCTCTGGGCCGATGGACGATCTGTCGTTCCGTGTTGGCAATCGTCTGCTCGGGAACGATGAGGCCGCGGCTGCTCTTGAATTGACCATGAGTGGGCCGCGTTTGCGCTTCAATGCGCCCGGCGCGTTCTGCCTGACGGGCGCGCGCATGAGCGCGACCCTGGATGGTGAGGAGGTCCCGCAGTGGACCGTGGTGCACGCCGCGGCTGGCGCGGTGCTCGATCTGGGTACGGTTCAAGACGCCGCCTGTCGGACTTATTTGTGTGTCGCCGGTGGTATTGATGTGCCGCCGTACTTGGGTTCGCGCAGCACGTTTGACCTTGGTGAATTCGGTGGTCACGGTGGTCGCGTATTGCGAACCGGCGACGTGTTGCGACTTGGTGCATGCGCGGCCTTGCCGCCGATACAGTCGGCGCCCGAGCAATTGCAGCCACACTACGGGCACCATTGGGATGTGGGCGTGTTGTATGGCCCGCATGGCGCGCCTGACTTTTTCACCGACGAGGACATCGACGCGATCTTCGCCGCGGATTGGAGCGTTCACTACAACTCCAATCGTACCGGCGTGCGTCTGATTGGCCCCAAACCAACCTGGGCGCGTAGCGATGGCGGCGAGGCGGGTTTGCACCCGTCTAACATTCACGACAACGCCTACGCGGTCGGCACGATTGATTTTACCGGTGATATGCCGGTGATTCTCGGGCGTGACGGCCCGAGCCTGGGTGGCTTTGTGTGCCCAGCGACCGTGGTGGCGGCCGATTTTTGGAAGATCGGCCAGGTGCGGCCTGGTGATACGATTCGCTTTCATCGCCTGAGCCAGGACCAAGCGGTGGCCTTGGAGCGCGATCAGGATGCTGCGATTGCGGCGCTCGGTTCCCTGCCGCCCACGCCCACCGTGATAACCGCGCCAATCGCTGAAGACTCGCCCATTCTGGCGCGACGCGAAGATGGCCCCGATGGGCAGTCGGTTACCGTGCGACGCGCTGGCGACCGTTATCTTTTGGTTGAGTACGGCGACAATATTCTCGACATCAACCTGCGGATGCGGGCCCATACCTTGCAGCAGGCTCTGGCGGCTGATCGCCCCGCTGCGCTGCGCGAGATGGTGCCGGGGATTCGCTCTTTGCAGCTGCGCTATGATCCGCAGCAGCTTGATCAGCAAGACTTGGTTGATCATGTCATGGGCTTACAGAATCACTTGCCCTCGGTTGACGAGGTGGTGATTCCGAGTCGTATTGTGCACTTGCCCTTGAGCTGGGACGATCCGGCGACCCGCGAGGCGATCGAAAAATATCAAAAGTCAGTGCGGCCCGATGCGCCGTGGTGCCCGTCGAACATTGAGTTCATTCGGCGCATCAATGGTCTGGATGACGAAGAGGCGGTACGCAAAGTCCTGTTCGGCGCCAACTACTTGGTGCTCGGTTTGGGTGACGTGTACTTGGGTGCCCCGGTGGCAACGCCGGTCGATCCGCGTCACCGTTTGGTCACCACCAAGTACAACCCAGCCCGCACCTGGACCGCGCCCAACTCGGTTGGGATCGGCGGTGCCTATCTGTGCATCTACGGGATGGAGGGGCCCGGCGGTTACCAGTTTGTGGGTCGCACCTGTCAGGTGTGGAATACCTATCGCGAGACTAAACGCTTCACGCCTGGTCATCCGTGGTTGCTGCGCTTCTTCGATCAGATCCGTTGGCACGAGGTCAGCCATGACGAGCTGATGGAATTTCGGCAGGATTTCTTGCACGGCAAGGTCGACATCAAGGTCGAAGAAACCACCTTTGACTTGGGGGCCTACAATCGCTTCCTGCGCGACGAAGCCGACTCGATCGCGGACTGGAAGAACCACCAGCAAGCAAGTTTTGAGGCCGAGCGCCAACGTTGGATCGATCAGGGCCTGGCGACTTATGTCAGCGAGATTCCCGACGTGCCAGCGGAAGATAGCAACACGGCCATTCCGGATGGCGCGATTGGCGTAGACACGCCGATTCCAGGCTCGGTGTGGCAATTGCCGGTCAGCATTGGCGACGAGGTCGGCGAGGGCGATGCCCTGGTGGTGATCGAAGCGATGAAAATGGAAACACGGATCGACGCACCGTGTGCGGGGCGCGTGGTCGATATTCGCTGCCGCGAAGGGGCGCCGGTCAACGCCGGACAATGCCTGGTGGTGCTCGAGTCTGTTGAGTCTGGTGTGTCACCGCTGGTCTGAGCCGGTTGATGCCGGCACAGACCGTGTCAGGAGGAGCTGTGGTATGGTGTGGATCTGGTTGATTGCCTCAGGCATCTCTGAGATCGCGTGGGCCGCAAGCCTGAAACAGGCCAAGGGCTTCACCGATCTGTGGTGGAGCGTGGCGGCCGTGATCACCACTATCACCACGGTGTTCACCTTGAGCCAGGCGCTGAAGGGGCTGCCCTTGGGCCTCGCCTATGCGGTATGGACGGCAGTGGCTGTGATCGGCACTGCCGGCGTGGCCCTGGCCACTGGTGAGCGCTTTTCGTTTTTACAGCTGTGCTGTGTAGCGGCGATTGTGGCCGGCGCGGTGGGGCTCAAGGTTTTGACGCCGGAGTCACCATGAGTATTCCTGAGGAAATGTCGATCCAGGCGCTGCGCAGCGCCTACGCCGCCGGTCTGCAACCGGCAGATCTGGTCAGCGAACTGCTGCGCCGGATTCAGACCTATGACGATCCGGCGCTGTTTATTTATCTGCTGTCTGAGGCTGAGTTGCTGGCCCAGGCCCTGGCGCTGAGCAGTCAGGACGCGAGTAGTCTGCCGCTGTATGGCATCCCCTTTGTGGTCAAAGACAACATCGACCTGGCTGGTGTGCCGACTACGGCTGGCTGCCCAGCCTTTGCGCAGACGCCAAGCGAATCGGCGCCGGTGGTTCAGGCTTTGCTTGATGCTGGCGCGATCTGCTTGGGCAAAACCAATCTGGATCAGTTTGCCACTGGCTTGGTCGGGACGCGTTCGCCCTATGGCACGCCGCGCAACCCGCATCATCCGGAATATATTCCAGGTGGATCAAGCTCAGGCTCTGCCGCTGCCGTAGCGGCCGGCTTGGCGAGTTTCGGCTTAGGCACCGATACCGCTGGCTCTGGCCGCGTGCCGGCGGCCTTCTGCGGCCTGGTGGGCTGGAAGCCAAGTCGTGGCCTGCTCAGCACGCGCGGCGTGGTGCCGGCGGTGGCGAGTCTCGACTGCGTGTCGGTGTTTGCCCGCACGGCGGCCGATAGCGCTGCGGTGCGCTCGGTGGTGGCGGGCTTTGATCCGGCAGATCCTTTCGCGCGCGCCGCCCCGGAGGGGGGCAGCGCCAGGCCGCAGCGGATCGGCGTGCCGCGGCCGGGGCAGCTTGACTTTATGGGCGATGCCGCCGCGCAGGCGGCCTACGCGGCCGGTTGCGAAGCGTTGGCGGCCTGCGGCTGCGAATTAGTGCCAATTGACTTTGCGCCCTTTAGCGAAACCGCCGAGATGCTGTATGGCGGCCCGTGGGTTGCCGAGCGCTATGCCGCCGTGGGGCGCTTTGTGGAGCATCGCCAGGCCGACTGTGACCCCAGCGTGGGCGGCATCATCGTCGCCGCCAAAACCATCACGGCGGTGCAAGCCTTCGAGGCCGATTACCGCTTGCGGGCCTTGCGCCGCGCGGTGGAGCCAGTGTGGGGCGAGGTCGACGCGATTGCTGTCCCCACCACGCCAACCATCTACACGCGCGCTGAAATCGCAGCCGATCCGGTCGGCCTCAACTCGATTCTGGGCCGCACTAATAATTTTGCCAACCTGCTCGACCTGTGCGCCGCGGTCTTGCCCACGGCGCCAGGCCGCGATGGGCTGCCAACCGGGCTCACCGTGTTGGCGCCGGCCTTTGCCGATGTCGGCGTGTTGAGTGTGGTGCAGGCCGCACACCGTCACACCGGCGCCGGAGTGGCCACGCCAGCCGAGCGCGCGCAGGCTCTGAGCGATGACCCGATTGAGCTCCTAGTGCTGGGCGCGCATCTGCGTGGCGAGCCGCTCAATCATCTCCTGACGCAGCGCGGCGCGCAGTTCCGGCGCGAGGTGAGCACGGCCGCCTGCTACCGCCTGGTGGCCATTCCTGGCGCGATGCCCAAGCCAGGCATGTACCGCGTTGACGGTTCGGGCGCATCTATCGCCGGCGAAGTCTGGGCTCTGTCGCCAGCAGCCTTGGGCGCCATCGTTGCCGAGACGCCAGCACCGCTTGGTTTCGGATCAGTAGAGTTGGCCGACGGTAACCGCGTCACTGGCTTTGTCTGTGAGGCCGACCAAGGCCGCGACTACGAAGACATCAGCGCCTATGGCGGCTGGCGCGCTTGGCTGGCCCGCTAGAAACTCATCCTGCACGCTCAGTCCTTAGAACCGCGGGCGGCCTCACTTGTGAGCGAGGCCACCCGATAGGGCCTATTGGGCCGTGAAGCCGCCATCGACGTTGATGGCTTGCCCGGTGGTGAAGCTGTTGGCGGGGTCGGCCAGCCACAGCACGGCGCTGGCAATTTCTTCGGGTTTGCCGGCGCGCCCGACGGGATGCAGCGATGCCATCATGTCTTGGGTTGCTTTATCGGCGGCGAAGCGGCCATACATTTCGGTTTCGATCGCGCCTGGGCCAACTGCGTTGACGCGGATGCCGCTCTTGGCGTACTCAAGGGCTGCTCCCTTGGTGAAGCCGATCACGGCATGCTTGCTGGCGGTGTAGATGGACATGCCTTGGAAGCCGACAACGCCGGCGATCGACGAGTTGTTGATAATAGACCCGCCACCAGTTTTCAGCATCAGGGGGATCTGGTGCTGCATGCTGACCATGACGCCGCGCACGTTGATGTCGAAAACGCGCTGGTAGTTATCGACGGTCGACGTGTGCAGGGGGACAAACAGGTCGCCTTCAATGCCAGCATTGTTGAAGGCCGCATCGAGGCGTCCGTAGGTACTCTCGGTGGTATCGATTAGACGTTTGATCTGATCGACGTCGGCGACGTCGGTTTGCACGAAGGTGGCTTCACCACCGGCGTCATTGATGGTGGCGGCAACGGCCTCGCCTTTGTCGGCACGACGCCCGGCAAGGACGACGCGATAGCCGGCTTTGGCAAATGTTTGGGCCGTAGCAGCACCGATGCCAGAGGTGGCACCAGTGACGAGGGCAACGCGATCATGGCTCATGGAATAGCTCCAGGGTTCGAGAAGGTGGTTGTGGCTCCTGGGTTACGTGCTTGTGCCAGTGCCGTTTGCCTGGGCCTCACAGGCAGCGTGGCTTGGGCTTGATTGATCTTGATCGCAGCCTGGTCGTGTCTTTGGTGGCCAAAGGCCATGCTTTACGCGTGGGGAAAACCGGTTAGAGTCTGGTGCTTGGTTGTTTTGGCCGCGTGTGCCAGTTGCAGTCATGTCAATGCTATGGACGACGACCTCCCATTTGCTGATACCGCTCCGATGGCGACTCGTGGAACCCGCTGGGAACCCGAAGCCATTAAGACCGATGACCTGTCGGCTTCGGGTATTCATCGGGCGATTAAGGGTAAGCGTCTTGAATTAGACGACCTGATCGCACGTGGCGGCATGGGTGTGGTGTTCTCCGGTGATGACCGGGTTCTGGAGCGCAGTGTTGCGATCAAGTACCTGAGTGAGGAGGACGCTGTTTTCAGCGGTGAGATGCTGCGGCGCTTTGTGCGTGAGGCTCGGATCACGGCGCAACTTGAGCATCCTAATATCGTTCCGCTGTACGATATCGGGGTTGATGAGAACGAGCGCGCGTATTACGTGATGCGCCGCGTATACGGGCGTTCGCTGCGCGAGTTGCTGCGCGATATGCGAACCAAAACCGATGAGGAAGGTTGGACCACGGTTCGCCTTCTGCAGGCCTTCATTCAGATCTGCAATGCGGTTGATTATGCCCACGAGCGCGGGTTCCTGCATCGCGATCTCAAACCCGATAACGTGATGATGGGCGAGCACGGCGAAGTGTATGTGATGGACTGGGGGCTCGCGGTGCGCGCCGCTGGACAAGAAATCGATCTCAGCGATGCACCCAAGGAAGGCTCGTTGGCAGGTCTTGATGGCACGCTGTATGGTCGTGTGTGGGGCAGCATCCCCTATATGGCTCCTGAGCAGGCCCGTGGTGACGAACTCGACGGGCGCGCCGATGTGTTCAGCCTGGGCGTGATGCTGTTTATGATCATCACCGGCCGTCAGCCGGTGAAGGCGGATGATATTGACGCGTACATCGACTTCCTGGAGCAACGCGATTACTTGACGACCAGCGGCATCGGCAGGGTTCAGGTGCCGCATGATTTGGAGGCCATCGTTCAGCGTGCAACGGCAATGGACGTGGAGTCGCGCTATAGTTGTGTGGCCGAACTACGGCTCGACGTGCAGCGCTACTTGGATGGCCACCCAGTGGCGGCGCGCCCGGCTAACGCCCTAACCCACCTGATGGCTTTTGTGCGCCGGCATCGTCAGACCGTGGTGGTGGCAGCCGCGATCATGCTGGTGGCTGGTTTGGCCCTGGCTGGGGCGGCGTGGCAAAATTGGCGCAGTGAGCGTTCGGTAGAGGCCGAACGGGCGGCGCGTGAAAAAGTTGAGCGGCTGCATCAATGGCAGTGGAATCAGATCCTTGATGATGATTTTGGCGCCGGCCGCATAGCCTCGCATTGGATCCCCGAGGGTGATTATGAGGTTATTGATGGTGCTGCGCATGTCTCTGGCGGCCGCCCGCAACGCTTGGTGTATGCCGAGCCCATGGGCGGCGACCTGCGTCTGAGATTTCGGGCCAAGATCACCAGCGAATACCTCAATGATGTCAGCTGCGAGTTCGGGCCGGTGCGCTTGCAGTATGGCGGCTATGACAACAGTAAAATATGCGTACTGGTTGGCAGTCGCATCCATTGGTCGGTTGATGCCGCGCCACTGGTGAAAGACCGTTGGTATACCGTGGAGGCCGAGCGCATCGGAACCCGCTATCGGATGATCATCGATGGGGCCTTGGTTATCGATCAAATGGTTGAGCTGGGAGAGGGCACTGATTTATCGGGCGAAGTGGCCCTGTTTGGCTGGCTGGCCCATACCGTGTACGATGACGTCGCGATCTGGCAGCTTGGGCAGCCCGATTCATGGGACGCCTTGGAGCTCGCTACCCGCTTGGCGATAGATGGCGAGGCATCGGGTGCGGCGGCGGTGGCGCGCCTGGCGGCTCAGGGCAGCAATGACCCCGAGGTGATCAAGCGTGCAGAACGCCTTGTGCGGCAGCAGGCACAGCGTGCCACTTTGCTTGGCGCGAGTATTCGTTTGCGCGAACGCATCGCTACGCGTTGGCCAGAGAGCACGCCCGTGGTGTCAGTGTATGAAAACGGTCTCCAGGTTGAAGCGTTGGTAAGTGGCATCGATGACCTGCGACCCTTTGTCGACTTCCCCATTGTCAGGCTCAATCTCTGTGACAACCCGATCACGGATATCGCGCCCTTGGCTGAGATCCCTGGCCTTGAGGAGGTCATTATAGCCGGTTGCCCGATTAGCAGCTTGGCACCCTTGTCTGGCAGTCAGGTGCGGAAGTTGGAGCTAATGCGGACCCGTATTTCGAGTCTTGAGGGCCTTGTGTTCCCGGAGTTGACTGATCTGTATCTGAACGATTCGCCGGTAGCTAGCCTTGCTGGCGTGGACATGCCCAAGCTGCGGTTTTTGAAAATCGCGCGTACCCAGATCGGTGATCTTGAGCCCTTGCGTAATGCACAGCATCTTGAGCGCATCGATATGCAGTTCACGGCGGTGCGTTCACTTGAGCCACTCACCGGCGTGGCCTTGGTTGGCTTGATGGCTGAAGATGCGCCGATCAGCAACCTTGAGCCGCTGCGCGGCGCGCCAATCATTCATTGTTATGTGCAGGGAACCCGGGTGCGCGATCTGAGCCCGGTGCTGAACCCGCAATTGGTGGCGCTGCACTGTTCAGAGGTGGATGCGACGAGCTTGGTTGACCTGGCAAACTGTGAGCGTTTGCATCGCTTGAAGATGGCGAACTACCCGGGCGTGACCCAACTGGCCAACTTGGGTATGATGGAATTAGACTGGCGTGGCCCTTGGCCCGAGCATTTTGCGCCAAGGTGGTCCTTGCGTGGGTTCACGGCCAATCACCTCAGCACCTTGGCTTTGTTGCAGCATTCGCATGTTGAGCGCTTGCGTTGGGTGGGGCCGTTTACGGAGGAGGTGGCGCAGGCGGTGGCGGGCCGTGCCGACCAGATCACGCTCAATCTGGCTGAGGCCGAGTGCTTGCCGCGCCAGATAAAAGTTATTAATGTAATGCCGGCTACGCAGGTCTTGGCCTATGGCGACACCCTATTGCGTGGTTTGCGTGGCGAGGGCAGCTTGCGCCCCTTGGCTGAATCCGGTTTTCTTGGCTCTATGTTGCTGGTTCCGCAGGGGATGACCTGGGACGGTGCCCAGGCCTTGGCTCAGGCCCAAGGCGCACGCTTGGCGCACGTGACCACGCCCACTAAACTACGTGAACTGCGTCAATGGGTCGGTGCCCGACAGGCTGGCAGCAATGTCAATGGTGGCGTCATAGCGCGAATTGATCTGCCGGGTCTGCTACCCGCGTATGGGTTCAGTAGTCAAGGTGTGCGCCTGGTGTCAACGACCCGGGATAACCTGCTGCGTCTGCCCGTTTTGATCTGGGACGACTGAGGGGCAGCTAGCGCACCCGCAATGCGAACAGGCCGGGCGGTATACGCGCGTCGTGACGCCCGCGTAATTGAATCCGAATCAGATCGACGCGAATCGGCGTGCTGGGTTTGAGCTCAATGCGGTGCTGATGGCATTGTTCAGCGCGGGCTAATTCTTCGCCGTGCGCGTCGAGCAACACGCAGTCGTAGGGGCAGAATGGCGCGACGCGTTCGGGTTGTTGTATCAAGGCAGACTCCATCGGGTGATCGAAGTCGACATCGAGTCGCAATTCAACCGTGGTCACGAGCACCGCTTGCGGCCAGCGCGCTTCAAGCCAGGGGCTGTGGTCGCCGGGGTCACAGACCCATGCGTGGGTTGCTGTCGTGGGGCGGGTGACGCCGTCGCTTAGTGCGTTGGCGTGGTAGCAGGGCAATGGCGGGTCGCAGCGCAGGGCGAGGTTGTGCCCATCGGGACGGCGCTGTGGCAGCCACAGTGGGTAGCGGTCGCCGCCTTGATCCCGGTGGTCGCGGTCTTTGCGCGCATCCACGCGTAGCAGACCCGTGCCGCGATCGAGGCTGGTGTGTATTGAGACATTGGGATTGGCCTCAAGGGCAAACAGTAGGTAGCTGTCGTGCTCCAGTTGGCAGTCAGTGTCGAACTGCAGTTCTTGATTGATGCCAGGCGCTAGGCGGTGGGTCTGGCTCCATAGCTCGACCACTGGGGCGTGGTGTTCGTCGCTGGCGGCGTGGCGTAGGCTGAGGCTTAGGTCGGTGGCAGCGCTGACATCAACGCGAACCGTTACGCGGGGTACGGCTCCGCGTGGGATCGGCAGCATCTGGCCGACGGCGGTGGTTAGCGGCAGCAGTGGCCCGGTGTCACTGAACTCATCGATGCGCCAGGTGCTGCTGGCTTGGAGCTGGGCCTGGTGAGCGAGGTCGGGCTCAAGACGGTGCCCAGGCAGGTAACCACCGGCAGACATGATCTCGGCTTGCAGCGCCTTGAGCTGCGTTGGGGTATTGAGCTCGGCTCCGGCGCAGCCGAGTTGATGGCAGCGCGCTGCGGCAATGCCCACGGCTTCGGCACCCACGGCACAGGTGGCAATTACGCGGGTGGAGCCAAAGGCCACGTGACTGGCGGAGATGATCCGTCCAGCCAAGAATAAATTACTAATATTGCGGCTGACATAGCAGCCATAGGGGATGTCATAGGCGCCGATGCCATGAACGTGCACGCTGCCGTCGCGCTCGGCGTAAACGCCATCAGCTGGGTGTAGATCAATTGACCAGCCGCCGTAGGCGACCGCATCCGGCTTGCGGCGCCGATGCAGGACCTCGTCTTGGGTGAGCATATGCAGGCCCTCGAAGCGTCGACTTTCGCGTTTGCCGGGGATGGTGCCCACCCATTCGAGGGTCAAGCTATCGGCTTCGGGGAAGCGCCCAGAATTTTTGATGTGATCCCAGACGCCATACACCACGCGCCACAGTTCGCGTTTGATGTGCTGACTATCATGAACGGTATCGAGGCGGCCGCCCCATTCGATCCACCACAATTGGCAGCCGTTGAGTTCTGGCGACAGGCGCCGCCAACGTGGGATGCAGCCTTCGATGTCTTTGAGGGCAAAGGCCGGCGGCATGTAGCGCACCGATTTGCCAAGGTCTTTGGTATAGAAGTACAGCGAATGGCCAAGCAAGTGGCCAAACTCACCGTCGGGCGCGAAGACTTCGCCGAACTCCTCGCGGCTTTCAGCACCCATGCGAAAAGCTGCGCCGGCGCCAAAGGCCAAAATGCCGTCACCAGATGCGTCGCAGAACTGCGTGGCGTGGAGATCGTAGCCGGTGCTGTTTTGGCTGCAGAAGGCGCGGGCGCCAGCGATGCGGTTGTCATCAGCGGGGTCTTTGAGGGTTTCGTAGACGGCGGTATCGAGCAGGAGTTCGATCAGCGGTTCGCGGTCTACCCATTCGAGGAGGATGGTGTCGAAGATCAGGCTGTTGCCTTCGGGGTTACGCCACAGGTTCTCGCACAGCAACTCATCAACGATTCCGCCTTCGCGAATCCAGCGATGGCTGGTGCCGAGGTGGCAGGTGGCGCCCAGAATCCACAAGCGCACTTCGCTCGATGCATTGCCGCCGAGTACGGGGCGGTCTTGTACCAAAATGGTGCGTAGGCCGCGCCGTGCGGCGGCGATGGCAGCACAGCAGCCGGCGACGCCGCCGCCCACGACAAGAAAATCGACCGAGCGTTGTTCGCGCTGTGGGAGACGTGACGCAACCGCTTCTGCGCGGATCATGCGAGGGGTTTCAGGCGGTGTGTTAGAAGTGGTCATGTCTCTAGAATAGCTGGTTCTAAAAGGCATAATGGGGTCATGCCCGTGACCAAGGTGGTTCGAAGCGGTGATCCATGGATCTTGCCACGGCGCTCTGCGCAGCGCCTAGCCGAGACTTGGTGCGCTCAGCCAGGGCAGGGCCAGGCGAGCTTGGCGCAGACGGCGGCCCGCTTGCAGGTGCCTACTCGTTGGCGTGCCCGGGGTCCGGTGGCAGAGCATTTGGTCTATCTGGTTCTGCGTGGTGCGATCAAACTGAGTTGGGAAGAGCGCAGCCTTTCTCTCGCTGCCGGTACTGCCGTGCTGATTCCGCCGCACTGTGTTTTCCTTGCCGAGGCACAGTCGATTGACCGCCCGGTCTTGCGCCGCTTGCGGTTTAACTGGACTGCGTTGCGGTGGCCACGGGTGACTCTGGTGCCACGTGGCTTGAGCCTTGAGCCAATGATGATAGCGCTGGCCGATGAACTGCTGACCGAGCGCGCGCAGACCGCACGAGCGCAAGCGGCGTGGTTGGAGTTGATGCTGGTTGAATTAGCGCGTCAGGCGGCACCGGCAGCGCATGGCGGCTTGGACCTGCGTGCCCGCACACGCTTGGCTGAGTTGGTGGCCGGCCCGAGCCTGGTGCATTTGCACAGCGCCGGATTGGCGCGCGCAGTCGGCCTGAGTCATGATTATTTTTCCCGCTGCTTTCGCATCAGCTATGGCGTCAGTCCGCGGACGTGGCTGGTGCAGCGCCGTCTTGAGGCGGCGGCCAATGAGTTGGCTGCTAGCGACGAAGCAATGGCGGTCATTGCGGCGCGCTGGGGTTTTGCCGATACCAAGGGTTTCAGTAAGCAGTTTCGCCGCCGTTATGGTCAGATGCCGTCGCAGTGGCGACGGCATCATGCCGGCTTGGCGTGAGTGGGTTTGGGGGCTGGGTCCTAGTGCGCGCTTGTCGGCGCTTGGATCGTGGGAACAGCCAGTGAATCTGGCACACGCCCTCGCATCGGGCGGGGTATCGGGGCAGCCGCCCCGCGTCTAAGCCTGCCTGCGGGCGTTCCAGGACCCAGGACCCAGGGCCCTCAAAACTTAGCTCCGAAAATACTTACTCTGCGTCAGGTACAAAATCGTTAGCACGCTCGACACGGGCATCGCTACGGCGCACACGTAGGGGCCCCAAACGCCGGCGAGGACCGCGGCGATGGCGATGACATTGTAGATGATTGAGGCATCGAGGGCGCGGCGCAGCACGGCGGTGGTAGCGCGGCTGCCGGCGAGCAGGCGTGGGATGGCGTCGGGCTTGGGGTCGGCCACGTAGACTTGGCAGCAGGCCATGACCGCTTCCATGCCGCCGCGCAGGCCAATGCCAACGTGGGCGGCGTCGAGGGCGAGGCGGTCGTTGATGCCGTCACCGATCATCACCGTGGCGCCGCGTTCGGCCAGGGCGGCCACGTAGCGTGCTTTGTCTTCAGGGCTCTGGGCGCCGTGGACGAGGGTCGGATCAAAGCCCAGTTCGGCGCCCACGCGGGTGGTGGTGGCGGTTTCGTCGCCCGAGAGCAGATGCACTTCGGCGCCGGCAGCGCGCAGGCAGGCAACCAGGTCATCGGCGCCCGGCTTGAGGGGGTCGCGTAGGCTGATGCGGGCTACGACGGAACCGTTACAGGCGATGCCAATCATGCTGGCGCCGGCCACGGCCTGGTCGCCATGCAGGCCAACGAAATGCGGACTGCCGATGAGCAGGGTGCCGAGTGCGCTGTGGCAGCGCAGACCCTTGCCTGGGAGTTCTTCGAAATTTTCGATCGGGGCTGCGTCGGTGCCGCGTTCAGCCAGCCATGCTGCCAGGGCTGGGCCAATTGGGTGCCGGCTGCGCGCTTCGGCGGCGAGCACGGCAGATTCAATCGCAGCCTGGTTGACCTGTTGGTCGAGCCATTCCCAGGCGACCACCTGGAAGCGTCCGGCGGTGAGGGTGCCGGTTTTGTCGAGCACGGCAAATTGTGGCGCGGCCAGAGTTTCAACGGCGCCGCCGTCTTGGATTACCAGTCCGCCCTTGGCGGCGCGGCGCACCGCGAGGGCGTAGGCCAGGGGGGTGGCGAGGCCGAGCGCGCAGGGGCAGCACGCTAACACCAGGGCCATGGCCTGATCGAGTGCGCGGGTCGGATCGATGCTGCGCCAGAGAAGCCAAGTGAACACCGCCATAACGGTAACGGTGGGCGCATACCAGGTGGTGAGCCGATCGACCAGTTTGCTGCGTTCGGTGGGTTGCCAGCTGCCCTCGCGCACCGCGGCGAGCAGGCGGCCCATGCGCGAACCGGCTCCGGCGGCCTCGCAGCGCATGGTCAACTCACCGTCAATCAGGCGGCAGCCGGCGTTGATGCGGTCACCCACGGTCAGGCGCAAGGGGCGCGCCTCGCCGGTGAGCACCGCTACGTCGAGGTCGGCTTCGCCGCTGAGGACTTCGCCGTCGGCGGGGGTCAGGTCGCCGCGCTTGACCAGCACGCGATCGCCGGCGCTGAGGCTATCGGGCACCACGGCTTCAACGCTGTCGTCGGCGCGCAGGCGGCGAGCTTCGGGGGGCAGCAGGCCATGCAGGTGACCGGCACCCCCAGCAACCTTCTCGCGTGCGGTGACCAGGGCCAGGCGGCCACCAAGCAAGAAGGCGATGAACATGCTCATCGCGTCGGCATACACTTCAGGAGCGCCGCGGATAATATTGACCACGCTCAGTGCGGTGCCGAGCACCACTACCAGCAGCACGCTTTGTTCGATGGTGGCGCGGCGCAGACGGAAGCCGGCGATAGCGGTGCGATAAAAGGGCCAGGCGCCATACAGCAAGGCCGGGCTGGCGGCCAGCAGGGCAGCGCCAGCAAAGCCGCGCGTGGCCATAGCGCTCATGTCGCCCGTCTCGCGGCCGGCAAACAGCGACAGGCTCAAGTGCATGGTCGACATCGCCGAGGCCGCGCTCACGGCGAAGCGCAGCATCCATGAGCGGCGTTCGGCGCGGGCGGCATCGCTGGCGCTGCGGTCGCCCCAGGGGTGGGCGCGATAGCCGAGGCGGGCGATGGCGCGGGCCTGCTTGGCGGGTGAGACCGTGGCTGCATCGTAGATCAGGCGCAGACGGTTGGCGCCAAAATCGACGCGGGCCGCGCGCACGCCGGGGGTGATGCGCGGCAGTTGCTCGAGCAGCCACACGCAGGCCGCGCAGTGCAGGCCGCCGACGTGCCAGTCGAGCTCGCAGGTGCCGTCGCCGCGATCGTGAACGAAGGCCTGCTGGAACGCTGGGCCGTCGTAGTCGTCGGCCTCGGGTTCGGTGGCGCCGGGGAGTTGGTCTTCCGGGCGCAGCACCCCGCCGCTGTCGCGCAGGCGGTAGAAGTCGTCCATGCCGCTGTCTTTGAGCATGGCGTAAACGGTGGCGCAGCCAGAGCAGCAGAACTGGGCTTGGCCGGCGGCGGCGCGTAGGCCAGGCGGCACCTCAAGCCCGCAGTGAGTGCAGACGGTACTTGGCGCCGGGGTCAGGTCGGCATCGGTGGGCTCGGGCGCGGCGGGGCTCATCTGGGGATTACGGTATGCCTTGTTCTGGTGACGCCACGCGCAGTGGGGCGCTCAATTACTGGTCAACGAGAGACACTCCCCGCCAGTATGGATCAAAGAATGTTGCTAATGATAAAAGGTGAGCCAAAATGCATGACATGAGCCATGGCGATGAACGGATCTGCACCGAGCAGCAGCGCGTGGCTGGGCGATTGCTCGCCCAGATGGTGCGCGGCGAGCTAGCTCCAGGTACCCGTCTGCCGGCCGAGCGCGATCTTGCAAGCCGCTTTGAGGTCAGCCGGCGCACCGTCAACCTGGCGTTGGAACTCCTTCAGGAACAGGGGCTTGTGCATCAGGTGTCGCCTCGCATTCGCCACGTTGCGGACGACATCACGGCTCGCCTGAGCGCCATGCGAGCTCAGGCGGTGGTGATTCGATCGCGGCGCTATGAGCCCTGCGAGCCCGGTAGTGACGACGCCATGGCCGATGATGTGATCGCTGGGATTCGCGACCAGGGCTTCGAGCCCCTGATCTATCACCCCGAGGATCTTGACCGCGAGCACCTGCGTGCCTTGGTGACCCGGTCACCGGTGAGCTTGGTGCTGCTTGGGCAGGCCGCCAATACCCCGGCCGGACAGGCGGCGGCGCGGGAGTTCCTTGCCATCGAGGTGCCCGTGGTGGGCTATACCGACGTGATGCGGCATGACGCGGCGGCTGATTTTCCGGTCGATCGCGTTCAGTCTGACCAGCGCGCTGGCGGCCGCCTGGTGGCCGAGCGCTTGATTACGGCCGGCGCCAAGCGCTTGTTGCGGTTTTGGGATGTGGACAGCGCTTTTGAAGCCCCGCAGCACTGGTTGTGCGAGCGTGATGCCGGCGTGCTGGAGGCGCTGGCGGCCGCAGGTTTGCCGGTAATTGCCCCGCCTGATCCGGTACGGGTTGCTAACGGTACTGATCCGAGTCGGGCTGCGTTTGATCGCATGGTTCGCATCGTGGCAGGTTTTCTGGCCGAGTACCTTCTTGCTGAAAACCCGGTCGATGCGGTCCTGGCCAAGTCTGATAAAGAATTTATCTACGTGGCTGCGGCGTGCCGCCTCCTCGGCCGTGAGCCGGGGCGTGATATTTTGATCACCGGCTATGATCACACTTTGCATCGCTATCCGGAACTGCGCTGGGAGCCCGCGCGGCCCTTCGTGACGGTTGACAAACGGATGGGTGCTATCGGCCGCGCTATGCTGACCCTCATGAACGAGCGCGTTGCCGGCACTCTGACCGGGCCGCCAGTCACTCGCACACTCGAACCCGAACTGGTGCTCACTAAGCACTGAACCCCCAGGAGTATCATCTGATGCGCATGCTATTTATTGCCCTTGCTATGGGCCTGCTCGCGGCGCCACTTAGCGCTGCGGTGGTTGACGACTGCGATGATTCGAGTCGCTTCTTCCTGTACCCGGGCGAAAAGAATGTGGCCGCGATGAGCGTTGTTGAGGGCACCGTGGTGATGGCTAAGACGCCACCTGGAGACGCGTTCACGCGCTGGAGTTCGGCGCCAATGGCGCGGATCCCCATCAACGCCGAGCACAACAAGCTTGCGATCCACTTTGGGCCCTTCACCGGCAAGACCTCGGCCCATGTCACGCTTGATCTGTACCGCGGTAAAAAGCGCGTTGGCAGCAAGAATCTGCCCAAGGTGACGGTTGGCGATCAAATCGTTGAGCAAGACCTAGAAGCTATCGCGGCCGAGATTGAAGGCGGGGCCGATGGCTTCGCGCTGTTTATCCGTCACGGCGGCGACGCCAGTGGCACGGTGGTGTTTGACCGCATCGCCGTCACCGCCAAGTAGCCACTGCCCCGGGCTTATTGCCCCGTAGTCACCCATTTGAGAGGAAGTCTGATGACGACCCTGCGCTTCGCCCTGCTCCTGACTGTGTGTGCCCTTATCGGTGCTCAGGAGGCCTCGTTACAACTGAGCCCAGTTGAGAACTGGCGTCTGACGACGCGCAGTGGCAGCCCGAGTTGGGCCCAACTGGAGTATACTGCTGACGAAACGCGGGTGCGCATCGCCGAGCGAACGCGGGGCTTTGAGCTGCGTTTGAGTAGCGCTGACGCGTCGATGAATTTACCGATCTTGTCGGCAATGACGTTCAGCTGCGATCTCCGTGCTGGTGTTGGTCTTGCGATGCGCGTGGTAGTCCGCGATGCACTCGGTGAAAGCCTGGTGTTCGCAGACCAGCCGCTGGCACTTGGGGTCAATAACTTACGTTGGGATCTCATCGGCGTGGAGGCTGAAAATAGTTGGGGCGGCAAGCGCAACTTGCGTCTCGACGGTACGCTTGCTCAGTTGGTCCGCTTTGAGTTGGTTCGCGATGAGGATGTTGACGATCCGGTTGTGGATCTCACGATTGGCGAGGTGCGCGCCCACTGCCTGGCTGATCCGGTGGCGGTGCTGCAGGTTGATGTGGATACCGGTACGCCCTACCACGTGCTGCGCACCGATCGCAACGACCGGCTTGCGCTGGTGGTGCGCAATCCGAGCGATAGCACCGTGACGGCACAGGTGGCGCTGCGCGTTGAAGGGGTTGACCGCAGCGTGCAAGAGCCGCAGCGAGAGCTGACGATCGCAGCTGGTGAGACCATCCGCTGGGAAGATTTTGTTACCGTTTCTGGCTATGGTCAGTGGTTCGTTGACTACAGCTTACGTGCAACCGATAGCGACAAGTCGGTCAAAGGGCTGCTGTCATTTGCGCGGATGCAGCCGGCTGGACCAACGCCGTTCAGGCGCGAGGGGTTCCAGTTTGGTGTCAACGGCGGAATCCCCGAAAACGGATCGAGTGCCAAGATGGATAGCGCTGCTGAGGCCATTGCCATCGCCGGGATCAAAGTCGTGCGGACTTCTTTGGTCTGGGAGGCCCTTCAGTATGGCGGCCGCAAGTCTTGGGCGATGGAGAAGGTTGCTGACTACGGGCGGATGATAGACGCCGCGCAGGCGCAGGGGATAGAGTGCCAGGTTTTGCTCGGCTATGGCGTGCCATGGAATGCACCGGAGGCAGACCAGAAATCAGGCCATCGAGCGGATTGGCAGTTCTCTCCGCCCAATCATGGCGACATGCAGGCGTGGCTCGATTACGTCAACCTGATGGTGACCACCTTTGGTGACCGGGTGCGCTACTGGGAAGTGTGGAACGAGCCTGATTTATGGCACTTCTGGCAGGGCTCGAGCGATGACTATATTGAATTATTGCGCACCACCTACCAGGCGATCAAGGCCAAGGACCCGGCGCATCAAGTGCTCACCGGTGGGTTCGCGCTTCTCGATGGGCATGGCGGTCACAAGGAGCCGGGTTTCCAGCGGAATGTGTGCGTGAAGGCCGAGCCCTATTACGATATTTTAGCGCATCACCGGCATGGCCATATTGATGGCTTCATGCGCGAGGTCGACGGGCCGCTGGCGGCGATTCGTGCTGAGTTGAAGGATCCCGCCAAGCCGCTGTGGTTTAACGAGACTGCGATCAATACACCGGATGATCGCTATCGCGCCCAGGCGGCGGGTTTGGTCAAGAAAATTACTTTTGGCTGGTCGCGCGGCTCCAGTGGTCATGTGTGGTATCAGATGATCTCGGGTGATCTGAGTCTGCAATCGCGTCGCAAGTGGGGTTTGATGGCCTCTGGTCATTACCCCAAACCGAATTACGTGGCCTACAATGCGCTGGTCCATCAGTTGGGTCAGCAACGGCACGATGTGGTGTTCGAGCGCAGTGGTGATCGGCGTGCCCTCGGCTTTGCGCCGATGGCCGAGAACGGCGGCGATTACGTGACCGTGCTGTGGGACGACTACGCTTGGCAGCCACAGGATTTGGTCACGCTGGCGGTGGGCGAATCGAGCGTGTCGGTCGTTGACATGATGGGGAACGCCGCGCCACTTGCTGTGCATCAGGGCGTGGTGGTCCTCGATAGTAGCCTGTATCCGCGCTATCTGCGTTCATCTGGCGCGCAGCGCCCACAGGTGCTGGCGCCGATGGTGTCGCTTGGCGAGCGTTTGACTGCCGCCGCACCAGGGCGCGATTACGCGTTGGCAGTGCGTTTGCAGAATCCCTTGGCGGCGCCGATAAGTATCGACTTCACCTGGTTTGCGGTGCCTGGGGTGGCTGACGGCAGTGTCACGGCACGCGTCGTGGTGCCGGCCGGTGGCGAGGTCGTGGAAGCCTTCGCGCTCCCGATTGCAGCCGATTTTGATCTCCCCTATGGCGACTTTCATGATCTGCACCTGCAGTACGCCGTTGCTGACACCCCGTGGCGCGGGACCCTGACGGTGCCGCTGGAGCCAGCGGTGATGGCGGGTGTTGAGCCTGACCGCGCTGCGGACGTGGTACTTGAGGAGTACCGCTACGTGCGCAATCGCTTTGAGAATAACCCGGGTAGCGACCACTTGACCTGGCAAGGGCGCGATGACTTGTCTTTGCAGGCGTGGTTTACGCGGCGCGATGATGCCCTGGAAGTGCGCGTGGCGGTACGTGATGAGCAGTACAGCAGCGTGGCTGGCGACTGGGGTCAGAGCGACTGCGTTGAGGTTATGGTGGCGCCTGCGGTCGACCAGGGTCGGCGTATGGGTATCGCCCATCAGGACGGCGACACCGTGACGCTCCGTGGTGACCTCGCTGAACAGGGAGCAACGGTCACCATGACCACAGAGCCTGGCTTGCGGAATTATACCTTCACGGTGCCCCTGGTCGCCTTCGGTGCCGATGCCGACGTCTTGGCGGACGGCTTTCGAGTCAATATCGCGGCCCGCGATCGCGATGGTGACAACTTCAAGGGCTGGATTCAGATGGCGCCGCTCTTGGAGCATTGGACGACAACCGGCGACGTCACGGTGTTTCCGGTGGTGGTAGTGGAGTGATGACCCTTTGGCGAATAGGCCTGGACCACGCCAACGGTGTGTTCCAGGCACGAGGCGCCAGGAGCAGCTTGAAATGATCCTCTATTACGATAAGGCAATCCATGATGCCGAGATTCAGGACAGCCTTTACGTTAATCGAACTCTTAGTGGTGATCTCGATTATCGCGATTTTGGCGGCCTTGCTGCTGCCTGCGATTGGTCTTGCCCGCAATGCAGCGAGATCGGCTCAGTGCCTATCGAATCTGCGGCAAATTGGCTTGGCGCTGGAGGGCTATGTCAGTGACCATGAAGGGATGCTGCCCCCCGGGAAGCAGTTGCGTGATAATCCGTCCGATCACTGGCATTGGTATGAGTTAATCAGTCCGTATGCGATGGATCGCGATGGTCAGTCTGGACGGGTCACTATCTCCAGGGATAGTAATGTCTTGCGTGGTTGCCCAGAATGGGCGGCAGATCCCCTGAGTGCCGAGGTGTGGCGCCAGGGATATGGGTATAATAACCGTCCGCTCTTGCCTGATTCTCAGGCCCACATGGACTTCACTGCGGGCGGAGCTGTGGTTATAGCTCGCTTTCGAGTCAAAAAGCACAGTGAACGTGTGGTGGTGGGTGATGGCAAGGGCTGGAAGCTGACGGGTAATAAGCTGATCTCGAGCGGGCAGTTGACCAGTGATGCCGACCCGGAACGCCATGGATCCGGAGCAAACTACCTGTTTTATGATGGTCACGTGAGCCGACTGCGCGCTGCTGCTGCATATATCGGTTTGGCTGACCCGGGGTCAGCGCAGCCTTAGCGTGGCGCCCCAGCCATTCGAGTCATAGCTTTGCCCCTGAGGTGTTGCCGGCGTTAGGCGAACACCACCGGATGCAGTAAGCTGGCAATGCTCGTGGTAGTCCAGCCGCGGTCGCTGGCGGCGAGTTGAATCCAGCGATAGGAGAATCGAAAATGCGAAGTCTCAACTCTGCGTTCACCTTGATCGAGCTTCTGGTGGTGATCACCGTCATCGCGATTTTGGCAGCCTTGCTGTTGCCTGCGGTGGGGATGGTGCGGGCCAGTGCCCGCCAGCTCCAGTGTCTGAGCAATATGCGGCAGCTGGGTATGGCGGTGGTTGCCTACAGTGATGACTGGCAGGTCTTGCCTACGCCAGCGGATTGTGTCAGGCCGAGTGGTTCTGATGCCGATCGCTGGGGCAACAGTCGGACCGGATGGGACTTGAAGCTCGCTGACCTGACCGATGGCGACATTATCGGTGCCCTGCACTGTCCGGACAATGACCGTGCCCGACTGGGTACCGCAACGTCGAGCGTCACTGGTGCAACCTGGACCGGCCGGCGTTCCTACGCGATCCCGATTCCACTATGGCACGGCGTGGTTGATGGGGTGCGCGCACCGTTGCGCGAGGTGCTGCCAGGGTGGATCGATTTCGGCAAGAAGACCTCGGGTAGTCAGGCGATGTCCTCGGTGGGCAACAGTACTGTGATGGTGTTTCTGGTTGAACACTACGACGACCCGAGCCGACACGCCGACCACCGCTTCGGTATGACCTGGGGCACTGGTGTTTTTTATACCTTCGAATCGACCTACGGCATGGATTGGCCGCATAAGGACCGTAGCAATATGCTGTTTTGTGACGGACACGTGGCGGCCCTGAAAAAGGTCCAGGCGATCGGCACTGGTGTTGATGGTGAGTTTGCGCGCGAGGCCCTCGGGGTGTTTACCAGCACGGTTGGTGACTGAAATGCGAGTGGCCTTGGTTTTATTTGCGGTGTTGTTCGTCGGCGCCTGTGGCTCTTCGGATGTGCCCCCGTATGAGTTGTCGCTGATGCCGGGCTTGGTCAAGGTGACCGCTCGTGAGCCAGTGCGTGTGATTGGCTCCGGGTGCGCAACTGTATCGCTCAAAGCCAATGCCGTGTGTACCGTGGAAGCGCGCCAGGGGCAGCTTGTCCTGGTTGTTGGCGATGCGGTCCAGGTCTTGGATGCAGATCGCCGGTGGGGACTTGAGTTCGACGTGGTGGTGGTTGACGCCGGCGCGACGCTCGCTTGTTACCCGCAGGCGGCGCCCCCGGCCACGCGTGGCGAAGCGCCGGTGCAGGTGTCGATCAGGCCCTGGGTTCGCTGATTGGTCGAGCCTGTTGCTCGGCGCCGACCCCAGCGTGGCTCAGGCAAACACCACGGGGTGCAACAGGCTGGCCACGCTGGCGGTGGTCCAGCCGCGGTCGCCGGCGACGAGCTGGATCCAACCGCGGCGATGCTCGCCATCGCGGTCCCAGGCGGCGAGGTTGACCAGGAGTGGCGCCGCCGTGCAGTCGATGGCATCCAGGTCTACCGTGAGACGATAAAGGGTGCGTGTGCCCTTGCGTTCGCTGCTGGCCTTGAACGGGGCTGATGCGGCCTCGTTGTCGCCGTGCAAAACGCGCAGTTCGGTGCCGGTGTCGCGGTGGACCATGCGCGCGATCCAGGCCAAGGATTCGCGATTGGCCGCGAGAATGACTTCGCCGCAATCGCCCTCGGGCAGCGCGCCGTCGATCGACTCTGGGCAGTGCTCGCTATCGCATACCGCGAGCTCCACGGTCAGCAGATCGTCGCTGCGTTTAAACCAGGCCCGGAGCGACAGGTCGTCGGGCCCCTGCCAGGTCAGGTGGTCGGTGTTGGGAACGTAGCGGAAGCGGTTGGTGACAAACTGTTCGCTCGCGAGGGTGATGTCGGGCGCGCGCTGGTCTGGGGCGCCGGCGGGCACAACGGTGGCGAGTCGTATCGGCAGGCAGGCATGGCCATGCCAGTGCGCATCAGGCAGTGACCACGCAACGCGATAGACCAAGGGCTCACGGTAGGTGGGCGCTGTATCGGTGGGTACGGCGATGGTGAGCGTGCTGTGATCAAGTTGGATGCCTGCTGGCCAGGTGCACACGAGGTCGGTGGCGCAACTGATGGGATGGACGTGGGTGTGGCCGGGCCGCATCGGGGCGGGGGCGCCAAGGTCGAGCAGTGGGTCGAGTTGTTCGCATCGCGTGCTGTTGGTGACCACTACGAAGTGTGGAACGTTGCGCGGCGTATCGCAGGCGAAGCGGCCCTTGTGAACCGGGATCGCGGTGGCATTGCCCATTATATCAACGACCTGCACTTTGGCGTCGGTATCAACCGCGAAACAGGCGACCTGCGAAGCGAGGGCGGCGTCTTCGTCCCACAGCACCAACACGTGGCGGGTGCCGGTGGTAAAGCGATAGCCGTGACGACCAGGGCCGCGCGCATAGTTTTCAGCAAATGCGGTGTCGCGCAGCAGGCGCACCAGGGTGTTGTAGGCCGCGTAGACAGCGAAGGGCTGATAGTCGGTGCTCAGCAGGCCCCATTGGCGGGACCCGCTGCAATCGAGGTCGCCGTCAACCGCGGTGTACCACGTATAGCCCATGGCGCGGCAGGTGGCGCGCGCGTAAGTCAGCTTTTTGACCAAGGTGGCGGCCTGGTGTTGATAGCCGCGTCCGCGTCCGATCGAGGTTTCATTGAACCAAATATCTTTGTCGGCAGCTAGGTGCGCAATCACCGGTTGGAGTTGCTCGTCGAGCAAGCGTTGATATTCGCCAAAGGCGCCGTGTTGATGATGGGCAAACACATCGAAGTGCTGCTGGCAGTCGCGGGCGACTTTGAGCTCGAGTTCCGGGTCGAGCTTGCCGCCGTGCTCGCCAATGGTGGCGAATCCGGACGTCATACTGCGCAGACTTGGATCGCGCTGTTTGATCAGGGCGTGGGTCTGGGCCAGCAGTTCGGCGTATTGCGCATAACTGCCACGCCAGAAATGGGTGATATCGGCCTCGTTCCAGATTTCCCACCAGCGGATGCGATCGCCGAAGCGATCGAGCACAGTGCGTACGTAGCGCTCCCACAGAGCTGGGTCGGGAGGAGACTTCTGCCACAGTTGCATGTCACTGTGGAGGGAAGGGTCGGCCGCCCACTTGGTATTATAGCAGAGGATCGCTTGGAGCTCGATCGCGCGCGCGGCAGCAGCGTTGATGGCTTCGTCAATCCAAGCGAGCTTGTCTTCGTCAAAATCACCGGCTTGCGGCTGGACGTCTTGCCAGCGGAGGTCGGAGCGTAGGCAGTCGATGCCGGCCGCTGCGCAGGCTTCGATGATGTGAGCCAAGTGCTCGGGCTTGCGTTCTTTCAGCGCACCGGCGCAGCAGCTGAAGCGAAAACCGTTGCGCTGATTGGGCGTGATGCCAGCGGCCTGCATGCACACCCATGACAGGGTTGTGAGCTGGTGCTGCTTGCCAGCGATGGTGGCTACGGGATGCGCTAGAAACCAGCCTTGGCGCCGATCCCAGGCGCTGAGTTCGAACTCGCAACTGGTGTCTGGTGCCAGATCGAAATCGACCTGCTGGCTGAAGCGCTGATCGTTGATGTCGTGTACGTGCAGTTCGAGCCGGCCACTGAGTGGGGCATCGCTGAGATTGTGCACCAGTAGGCGGACTGCGTCGGCCTCGTTGGGGGCGCAGGTGTGGGCGGGGCCAGGAGTGTTGAGATCGCAGGATAGTAGGGGTGCGTTCATGATCGGGCTCCTGATGCGGGGTTGTGTTCGTCGCAAATAACCAGCTGCGGTGCGATGGTGCGGATTTGGACGTCTTGTGGCAGGTTGGCGGCGACGCGCTGTTGTAGCAGAGTGACCAGTTCGGCGCCGATGCGCGGCATGTCTTTGCGGACTGTGGCTACCAAGGGGCGGCCGTAGCGTTCGCGTAGTTCGTAACCACGCCACAGGTCGTCGTAGCCGACAATGGGGAGGCTGACGCCAAGCAACTGGCACGCGGCGGCGACGTAGTAGGTGTCGATATCTGAGATCGCGAGAATGCCGTCGATTGGCGTATCACCCTGGAGGTGCTCGTACAAAAATCCGGCGACCATGCGTACGTGGCGCTGGAATTCCCGATCTGGTGGGTTGTCGCCGCGGACCAAGGGGAGCAGTTCGGCGCGGCGTGGCTCAGCGATCCTGAGTTTGGTGCAGGCTTCGGCCATGCCACGGCTGCGTTCGCTGCGCCATGCGGGCAGGGTGCCAGTAATAACGCTGTTGTCCCAGAGTTGCAGCAGGCGCTGGCAACCGCGGGCGTGCAGATGGTGGACCAGGGCACTGGCGCCAGCGCCCTGGTCTGAGCGGACGCGGTCGAAGGGGGCGTCGCGCAGGGCGTTTTCGCTGAGAACGTCGGCATACGCGGCAACGGGGATCCCAGCTTCAAGCAGGGTTTGGGCAACCGCTGCGCCGGTGCGCGAGGCGGGGATGTCTTGCAGCATTACCACGCCGCGTGGCCGTTGCGCCACGATGCGACGCACGGCATCGGCGTCCATGGTGGCGGGGGCGATGCTCAGCGGGCGCAGGCCGGCGGCCTGAATGGCCGCCATGATGCCGAGGACCGGGCCGCTGCGGCTCTCCATGCCCTCTGGCGGGCTGACATCGATGCGAAAATCGGTGAGCACGGCCACGGTGTCGAACAGGCTGCCAGCATCATGCGGGTGTTCGGCCACGGCCCGAATGCGTGCTGAACGCTGCGTCACCAAGCCTTCGCGCTCGAGCGTGGCGAGGGCAGCGCGTATGGCCTTGCGGTTGACCGCTAAGGTTGCGGCCAACGCGCGCTCGGAGGGGATGCGCGCGCCGGCCGGCCAGCGCCCGTTGGCGATCCAGGCGCGGCAGCTGCCGAGGGCTCGATCTTCCTGGCCTACAAATATGGTCCCAAAATCTTGTAGCTCACTCATTATGGAACCAAAAATGTCATCATAACGCAGGTTTGCAACAGGGTTCTGTGATTACAAACGGTTTAATGTAAAGAAAGACTGGAAATACGACACTTTGTCGCTATGTTTGGATCACGTATCACATAGGGACCAAAGAGATGAAGTTATGGTCCCTTCAGGCTCACATGGGACCAAAATCAATGCGCCGACCGAACCTCCTGCTGATTCAAACCGACCAGCAAAAGGCCACCAGCCTCGACCTTTACAATACCGACCGGAACTTCATCCGAACCGATGCCCTGCGGCGCATCGCTGAGGCCGGGGTGGTGTGCGAGGCCGGCTACTGCCCGTACCCGCTGTGCGTGCCGTCGCGCATTGCGATGGTGACCGGGCGCTATCCCTCAGAGCTTGGCTATGTTGGCAATCGGCCGTACCCACTCGATTGCGACGCGCCCAATCTGTTCCGGCATCTGCGCCATAATGGCTACCGCAGCATGCTGGTGGGCAAGGATCACGCGATCGGCCTGCCCTGGGATGAGGGCGGCAGCGTTGCCGAGAAGTGGCGCGGGAACCGCGCGATTCAAGACAGCTTCGATTGGGTGTATGCCACTTTTCACGGCGGCAACATGACGCCCGACACGCGCGCCGACCAACCGCATATCCAGTCCTTCCTCGACCAGGCCGATCAGCTGCAGCATCTCTGGGGTAGTGCGGTGGCGCCCTTCGATGGCGATCAATCGCAGTCGGCCCGAATGTGTGAGGTGGCGGTCGACTACTTGGACACCTGGAAGCGTGACGATGCCGGTGCCGACACGCCGTTTGCGATGTGGCTCAGCTTTCCCGATCCGCACGAGTTCTATCAGGCTCCGCGCGATGTTGTGGCACGGGTTCGCAGTGACGACCTGGGCGCCCCCCACGGTGCCGATGTCGACCTCGGTGATCGCGCTGAGTACATTCAGTTCATGCGCTGGTATTTTAATTCAGGCGGTGTGCCGCGTGAGGTGATTGACCAATTGGTGCGGGTGTATCTGGCGATGTGTTTGAACGTTGACGAACAGTTGCGCCGGGTTCTCGATCATCTCGAGCGTATCGGTGAGTGGGACAATACCCTCATCGTGTACTGCAGTGATCATGGCGACTTCAATGGCGACCTGGGCTTGGTGCAAAAATTCAATGCCGGTTACGATGGCTGCTGCCGAGTGCCGTTTGTGATGGCTTTCCCGGGGCGTGGCCCTGGCGGCCTGCGCAGCCGCGAGCCGGTCAACTTGGCTGATCTGCCGGCAACGATCTGTGATGGACTTGGCGTGGCGGCCCTGCCTGGTGACCGTGGTCGATCCTTGATGCCGATTGTTGTTGGTGAAGAGCACGAGGAGGCGGCCTACACGGTGGTGGAGAGTGGCGTGCCTGGTGAATCTTTATCAACGCGTGACATCGCCAACTTTGCCGATCATCGCTGGGATGTGCAGCCCGATGGTCGTTGGTGCTATGACCCGCCGCATCGATTTGGTGGGCGCATGTACGCGGTGCGCAGCGCTGACCACAAGCTGATCGTGCGCGAGGGGCAGTGCAGCGAGTTCTACGACTTGGTGGCTGACCCTTGGGAATTGCGCAACGCGATCGACGATCCGCAGCATGCGCAACTGGTCGCGACGCATCACGAGTATTTGGTTGAACACTTGTGCCAGCGCGCGCCGGTGCCACCGGGGACGACCATCGCCGATCAAGACGCGGTGTATCGCGCCGGTGGCAATCTGAGTTGGGCTGAGAGTTTGGCGCTGCATCGCGGTGTGCAGGGGGTGCCGGTATGATCCGTAAAAATATGCTGCCGAGCGTGGAGGCGGTTGCGGCCGGCGTGTGGCGACTGCGCTTTGGAACGCCCGAGGAGCTGGTGCCAACCAGCCTGCGCGCGGCGGAGCCCCAGTTCGAGGCGCTTAATGCCTTGCCGGCGGTGACGGCGGAACCGCTGGATACATCGGCCATCACGTGCCGGATTGATAATCGTGGTGTGTTGCTTGAGTTGCCGCTGCGTCATGACGAAGATTTCTATGGTGGCGGCCTGCTGTTAAAGCACCTGCGCCAAACCGGTCGCAAGCAGCGCCTGCGGGTCACCTCAGACCCCGTCACCTCCGATGGCAGCGGGCATGCGCCCGTGCCGTTGTATCTATCGACGGCCGGCTACGGCGTGCTGGTTGACACCGCTCGTCAGGCCACCTTCTGCTTCGGTGGCCATGCTCGCGAGGGCGCACGGGGGCCAGAGCGCACCGCTTTGGCTGACAGCGAAGCAGCTTTGTATGATGGTGATGATGCGGTGCGTGGCCACCATGTGCAGGTAGAAGTGCCACGCTGCGCAGGTGTAGATGTGTACGTATTCGCCGGGCCTGATCTGCGTGGCGCTCTGCAGCGCTATGTACTGTGGTCGGGCGGCGGTTGCATGCCGCCGGCCTGGGGCCTGGGCGTCTGGTATCGCGCCCATGTGCGCTCAGATCACGCTGCGGCGCTGTGTTTGGCTGATCACCTGCTGGCAGATGGCATCCAGGCTACCGTGTTTGGTCTTGAGCCCGGTTGGCAGACTCACAGCTATTCATGCAGCTTGGCCTGGGATCACGAACGCTTCCCGCGGCCGAGCGAAACCGCGGCCGCCTTGCGTGATCGTGGCATGCACTTGAATCTGTGGCAGCACGCCTTTGTGCACCCGAGTTCGCCGGCGCATGCGGCGCTGCGGCCGCACAGTGGCGACCACCTAGTGTGGGATGGCCTGGTGCCCGATGTGACCACCGCCGCCGCGCGTGATCACTTCGCCGCGCATTGCCGTGAATTGGTCAAGCAGGGCGTGTCAGGCTTCAAACTCGATGAGTGCGATGGTTCTGATAATAAACGTGACCCCTGGAGCTGGCCCGATCACGCGCACTTCCCTGGTGGTGGCGATGGCGAGCAGTTGCACGCGCTCTATGGCCAGGGCTACATGCTGGCGATTCAGCAGGCTTGTGGCGATGAGCCCACCTATGGGCAAGTTCGCAGCGCTGGTGCGCTATCAAGCCCCTTGCCCTATGTGCTGTATTCGGATCTGTATAATCATCGCGAGTTTTTGCGCGGTGTGTGCTCGGCGGGTTTGTCGGGCTTGCTGTGGACGCCCGAATTACGGCATGCCGACTCGCATGAAGATCTGATTCGACGTCTGCAGGCCCTGGTGCTCGCGCCGCAGTTCCTGATTAATGCCTGGTACGTGCCGCATCCACCGTGGCATCAGCCAGACCGCGTGCGCAATCAAGCCGGCGAGTTGTTGCCTGAGGATGAGCGCACCGCGCTGACCGAACTGGTGGCTGAAATCTGTGCCTGGCGCGCACGCTTGGTGCCCTATCTGCGTACCGCCTTTGCGCGCTACGCCCAGGAGGGTGTGCCGCCGTTCCGGCCGCTGCTGTGCGATTACCCTGAGGACCTGCGTTTGCGTGAAGTGGATGACGCCTGGTTGATCGGCGATGAACTGCTGGTGGCACCGCTGGTGGCCGGAGAGGCCGAGCGCAGCCTGTCGCTGCCGGCCGGTGATTGGTATGACTTTGAGACGGGCACCCACTGCCCGGGTGGCACCGATATCGTGGTCACGGCGAAAACCGGCCTGCCGCCGGTGTTGGTGCGCGCTGGTGCAGTGATCCCGCTTGCGGTTGACGGCGGGATCGAGTTGCGCGCCTACGGTGGCGCCCTGCGCGATGCGGCGCTGTGGCACAAAGAGGCCCTGCATGCGATACGATTCGGGGCAGTCATTGCAGGCGAACTGCCCGTGGTGACCGCGACCCGTTTTGGGCAGGATGGGCCCTAGCCATGGCTCGCAATTCGTTGCTGATCCGCTATCCTCAACTCCCTATGCCCGCGCCGAGGTGGTATTATGCAAATTAATCGACAGGCATTCACGCTGATCGAACTCCTGGTGGTGGTCAGCATAATCGCAATCTTGGCCGGCTTGCTGATTCCGGCCGTCAACATGGCGCGGTCGGCGGCACGCAAGATGCAGTGCGCATCGAACCTGCGCCAGCTCGGCATGGCGGTGGAAGGCTATTGTTCTGACTGGGACGATTTCATGCCCTACACCCTGTGTAAGGAGCCCGGCACCAATGCTGACTGGCATTGGTCACAGGCAGTGGCGCCCTATGTGGAGGTCGATGACAACAAGTCGGCCGTCAAGGCCAGTCGCCTGATCCATGGCTGCCCAGACTGGTCTTTTGATGCTGGTAACGGTGGGCGTCTGTGGGAAATCGGTTACGGCCTCACTTTGGCACCCGGGCGTCCGGACCACAACGATCAGATGGAGTGGCGTTCAGCCGGCGGTCGCTATCGGCGTTTTCATCGCGGCGAGATCAGTAACCACAGCACGCGGGCTATGATCGGCGACAGCGAAGGGCTCAAGTTGACGGCGCCGGGCGGCGGCGGCGTTCCCAGTCCCTATGACACGTCGCCCGGCGCGTCCTACACCAACTGTGATCCAGGCCGACACGGCGGCCGTCAAGCCAACTACTGCTTCTTTGACGGGCATGTTGAAACGATTGGCATTGCGCGGGCACATATCGCCGTTGCTAATCCTGCGGAGTATTAGGGCGGGTCCTGGGTCCTGGTACGCGCCTGTGGCGCTTAGGTCATGGGGCAGCCAGGATCTCGCCGCATTGCGCATTGGGCGGGGTATCGGGGCGGGGCCCCGCGCCTAAGCCTGCTTGCAGGCGTCCCAGGACCCAGGACCTTGCCGCGCTCAGCTTTAGGTGCGCGCACCACCTAAAGCTGGCAACCCCATGCGCGAGGTGCGCATCAGGACTCTGGAGGCTACTTTACCACCAACGGAT
>JAQIBG010000044.1 GCA_027859175.1 Planctomycetota bacterium
ACCAACTTCTGGCCAGCCTAGGCCTGACGCCTGGCGAGCCCGCCGCGCTGGTGGAGACTGCCGCTGCCAGCGCTCCGCTTGATGAGCCAACTCCGACTAGCCAAGAGGCGGAGCCTGACCAAGAGGACGCAGAAGAGGACGAAGAAGCCGCCCCCGAACCGGTCGACTGGGAGGCCTTCGCCGCCAGCGAACATGCTGCCGCTCTCCCCGAAGACCTGCGCACCATGGCCACACAACTCGGCCCGATGCTCGAGCAGCTAACCATGCAGGCTGCGCAACTACCGCTGACCGCCGTCACCGGTCAAGAAATCGCCGGCCTGCTGCTCCAGGTGCTGCCGCAAGCAGCCCCGCCGCAGGTGGTGCAGGCGGTCCTCAGCCCGCAAGGCATCAACGGCCTGCAGGCCGTGTGCCGCTACCTCGCCGATACCGGGCTGGCCGAGAATGGCGACGACATGGTTGAAGGCATCAAGATGGTGCGCCAAGCCATGCGCGAGCAGGTTCGCGCCACCGGCATGCTCGGCGGCCCCGATTACTCGGACCCTGATGAGGCCGAAGCGGACGCAGACGCCTAGTTTTCCCAAATCTGTTTCTCAACGCAACAATCGTCACGCCTGAATGCTGCATTAGCATTCAGGCGTGCTGCATCTTGCTGACGCCGTCGACCCCTTCTTGGGCTGTGAACCAAGCGACCTGCCACCACGGCAAGGCCTGGCCGCGCGCTGGTTTTTCCCGAAAGCGCAGATCGGCAATAACCACCCAGGTGCCTGCCTGCCTTTCGAGCCGATGTCGGTGTGCCCCTATACCGGCGGCTACCCCACCGGCTACGGCCGCTACCGTGAGAACCTGTCGGGCCAGCCACAGCCACGTCGCAATGGCTACTACGTCTCCGGCTTTACTCATTTCCAGCACGCCGGCCCCGGCCGGATTCGCAAATACTACAACTACCTGCGCGTCACCCCGCACTGCGGCACCTTGGCTGGCGTGGGCCGGCGTTGGGCCCTGAGCAACGAGCAGGCCCGCCCCGGCTACTACGCCTGCGACCTCGTTGGCACCGGCATCAGCGCCGAGTTGACCGTGGCGCCCGATTGCGCCGTGCACCGCTATCACTTCCCCACAAGTGAGGTGGCGCTGATCGCCATCGACTGGTCGCTTGGCGGCCTCAACGAAAACGACAAACGCAGCCTCCCCAGCAGCGTCGATCTCGAGGTGGTCAATCGCCACCAAGCGCTCGGCACCGTGTGCTTTGAAGGCATCACCCTGCACGTGGCGATCCAATGCAGCCTCAAGGCCGACACCTACGGGGCCTGGTTCAACTGCGCACCAACTGATAGCACCACCCTGCGACTTGCCAATATTCGTAGCGACTCCTTCAAGCCGTTCGGCTGCTTCTTCACCGGCCCGACCAGCGCCGGCTCTACGGTTGAAGTCCGGGTCGCGTGCTCCTTCCACAGCGTGGACCACGCGCGCGCACAGCTAGGCGCCACCACCGATAGTTTTGACGCCGTTGCCAAACGTGCCAGCGAGCGCTGGCGCGAACAACTCGGTGCGATCTCGGTAGACGGCACCACGAGCGACATCCACACCCAGATCGCCTCATCGCTCTACCGCAGCCAGCTCAAGCCAGCGCTCGGTGGCACCCAAGGCCCGTGGACACCCGGCCGCGAGTACGCCTTCGACTTCGCAACCCTGTGGGATCAGTACAAAACTCAGTTACCGCTGTTGTACCTGCTCTATCCATCGATCGGCGGCCGCTGCGCCAATGGACTTCTGGCCATGGCCGAGCATCTTGGCCGCATCCCGGTATGCCAGTTGATGGCGAGCGACCACAGCCTGTTTGCCAATCAGGCCAGTGCCCTGGGCGAACTCACCTTGGCTGAAGCCTGCCTCAAAGATGTACCTGGCGTCAATTGGGATGCAGCCCTGCCACTGCTTGAGCGCACCATCACCGCCACCGAGACCGGCCAACAATTTGCCCTCGAAGGCATCGCCACCCCCTTCACCCACCATCTTGACCTGTGCGATGCCCACGCCGCGCTGGCCGCGGCCTGGAGCCATCGCGGCGTACCCACCCGCTCGCGCGTGCCGCTGCGCAAGGCCGCGCTGTGGCCCGCCGCCTACGATCTCGAAACCGGCCTGCTCGACGCCACGCGCTGCTACGAGGGCGGCATCTGGAATTACAGCTTCCGCCTCCAACACGACATGGCGGGGCGCATCGCGCTGTGCGGCGGAGAAAAATCTTTCATCGGCCTGCTCGACCGATTCTTTGGTTTCGGGCGTGATCCAGTAACGCAACTCGACCTGCCTCCATTTGGCGACCTATGGGACAAGGGCGTAGCCAGCTGCAGCTTCCAAGGGCTCAACAACGAACCCGACATGGAATCGCCCTACGCCTATCTCTATGCCGGTCGCCACGACCGCTGCTGCGAGGTGGTGCGCACGGTGCTGCGTGACAACTTTACCACCGGCCGCGGCGGCCTGCCCGGCAACGACGACTCCGGTGCCCTGTCGAGCTGGCACCTCTTCACCAGCCTCGGGCTGTTCCCCGTAGCCGGCAGCGACTGCTACCTCATCGCCTCGCCGCGGGTCAAGCACAGCCGCTGGCAACTCCCCGGCGGCGAACTCCACATCGACGCCCCCGACGCCAACGACGACAACATCTACGTCATCGGCGCGGAGTGGAACGGCACCCGCCTGCGCCGCTGCTGGCTCCACCACCACGAACTCGCCCAGGGCGGCCACCTCCGCCTGCGCCAAGG
>JAQIBG010000075.1 GCA_027859175.1 Planctomycetota bacterium
CGCTCGCAGGCGGCTTCGCGGTGGGCCCGGAGGTCGGCCGGGTTGCGATGGAAATGCCAGACCCAGCGTTCGGGCGTGGCGATCACTTGGTCGATGATGTCGTCAACCACCGCGGCAAATCGGCTGCGGATGCCCGCGATTGGTAGCGCGTAGATCGGGTCGAGCGCGAGGGCAGGCCGGGGGGCTTCGGCCACAAAGCTGGCCGGGCCGGCCGCGCAGTCGACAATACGTGCTTGCAGGTCTTGATCGCTGAGAGCGAAGAAGGCGCGGTACTCGGCCAGGGCGCGGCCAAACGGAACGATCTCAGCGAGGTCCATGCTGCCTGATCATGCCCTGACCAACGGACTTGTCACCACCTGGCCGTGGCTATTGCTGCCACAGCGCAGCACTGAAATAGCGCTCGCCGATGTCGCAACTGATGGTGGCGCAGATGCCGTCTTGGTATTTCTCGGCAACCTTGCGCACGCCGGCCAAGTAGGCGCCAGAGCTCTGGCCAACGAATAGGCCGTGCTTGGCCATCAGGTGGCACATGTCGTAGGCGTCTTCCGCGGTGACGGGCACCCATTCGTCGATCACCGAATCGTCGAGAATCTCAGGACGAATGTCGGTGGGGCTCTCCAGCGGCTTGAGGCCTTCGATGCCGGGGAATACCTCGGGGAGAATCGAGATCACCTTAATGTTGGGGTTGTGATCCTTGAGGCGGCGGCCGCAGCCAGTGATGGTGCCGCCGGTGCCAACGCCGGCCACGAAGTGGGTGAGCTTGCCATCGGTTTGTGTCAGGATCTCTTCGGCGGTGCCGTGGTAGTGCGCCATCCAATTGTTGTTGTTGGCGTACTGGTTGCTGAAGAAGTATTTATCGGGATTGGCATGCGCTTCGGCGTGGCAGCTGCGCAGGGCGTGGTCGTAGCCTTCGACTGCGTCGGTGTAGATCACTTCGGCGCCGTGGGCGGCGAGGCGGTCTTTGCGTTCTTTGGAGGCATTGGCCGGCACGTAGAGCTTGACCTTGTAGCCAAGGGCCTTGCCGATCATCGCATAGGCAATGCCGGCGTTGCCGCTGGACGAGTCGAGAATGGTGCGGTCTTTGGTCAGGCTGCCGTCTAAAATGGCTTCCAGTAGCATGCGCTTGACGGGGCGGTCTTTAAGCGAGCCGCCCGGGTTGCGCCATTCCTGCTTGGCGAACACGCGGAAGTTCGGGAACTCGTTGCGGAGCGCCAAAATTTCGATCAAAGGCGTGTTGCCGATCAGGTTCAGTGACGGAACCAGATCGTGAAACTGTTGATGACGCTCTTCAATTACGTGGCTCATTGCGCATGCCTGTTCTGGGACGCAGCCCAGTTTTTGCGAGGGGTTTCAGATACGCGCGACCACTCGTGTGAGGGGCCGCGCGCATCAGAATTCCGGGTGTCAGCGGTGGCTTAGACCACGGCTGGGTTGCTGCAGAAGAATTCGTAGTCAACAAAGCCCGGGAATTCTTCGGCGGCGCAGTAATCGCACTCTGGGTCTTTGAATAGCTTCTTGATTTCGAAGCTGCACTTGAGCCCGTCGTAAACGAGCAGCTTGCCGACCAGCGGTTCGCCAATGCCGAGGACAACCTTGATCGTCTCCATCGCCTGCAGGGTGCCGATGATGCCCGGCAGCACGCCGAGCACGCCGGCTTCGGCGCACGAGGGCGCCAGTTCTGGTGGCGGCGGTTCGGGGTACAAGCAGCGGTAGCACGGCCCACCCAGGGTGGGTGCGAACACCGTGACCTGGCCATCAAAGCGATACACCGAGCCGTGCACGTTGGGGATGCCGAGCTTGACGCAGCAGTCGTTGATCAGGTAGCGGGTTGGGAAATTATCGGTGCCGTCTACCACCACGTCATAGCCGGAGAAGATGTCTTCAACCACGGTGCTATCGAGGCGGGTGTTGTGGGTCACGATGTTGATCGCCGGGTTCAGCTTGCGCAGGGCCTCGGCGGCGCTGTCGACCTTGGGCTTGCCAATCGAATCGATGTTGTGCAGTACTTGGCGCTGCAAGTTAGATTCGTCAACCACGTCAAAGTCGAGGATGCCGAGGGTGCCAATGCCAGCGGCGGCGAGGTACAAGGCGGTGGGGCAGCCGAGGCCACCGGCACCGATCAGGAGTACCTTGCTTTGCAGCATCTTGGCTTGGCCTTCGGGGCCGACCTCGGGGATGTTGAGGTGGCGGGCGTAGCGCGCGCGATCGGCGTCGGACAGCACGAAGGGCTTGTCGACAGCCTTGCCGGCGGCTTCCCAGGCGGCGAAGCCACCGCTAAGCACGGCAACCGAGCTGTAGTCTTGCGCGAGCAACGACGCTGCGGCTGCGGCGCTGCGGCTGCCGTCTTGGTCGAGCACTATCAGCTCGGTGGCCTTGGCCGGAACCGCGGTCTCAATCTTAAGTTCAAGGAAGCCGCGTGCGATGTGCTGACTGCCGGCGATGCGGCCGGCGTCAACCTGGTCGGTATCGCGCACGTCGAGCACCACCACCTGCAGGCCGCTGTCGAGCTTGGCTGCAAGCTCTTCGGGACCAATGCTGGTCACGCCGGCTGGCAGTTCGGTGCTGGCGGGGGTACCGGCACTGAAGCTGGTGCCCTCGTTGATCTCGAAGCCCTGGTCGCTCCAGCGGCCGAAGCCACCGGCGAGCGAGGACACGTCGCTGTAGCCGAGCGCCTGCAGCTGTTCGGCTGCGTACAGGCTGCGCACGCCACCGGCGCAATAGGCCACCACCTTGCGGCTGGTGTCGGGCAGTAGGTTCTTGGCGTCGGTGTCGATATAGCCGCGCGGCAGAGGGATCGCACCGGGCAGGGCGCCCTGGCGGATCTCTTCTGGCTCGCGCACGTCGATCAGTGCGAAGTCGTCCTCGTCTTCGATCATGCCCTGGAGTTCGTCGGGCATCAGTTCTTCGACACTGCGGCGTAGGGCCGCGAGGCGATCCTGATGATTCGGCATTACTGCAAACCTCCGGCAATGGCCGGAACGATGGCGATCACGTCGTCGTTGCTCACGGCCGTATTGCCGCCCTCGAGGGCGCGGACGTCTTCATCGTTCTTGTACAGGTTGACGAAGCGGCGCATCTTGCCCTCAGCGTCACAGATGCGAGCCTTGAGGTCGGGGTGCGCGGTGCCGAGTTCAGCCACGACACCGTCGATGGTGGTGCCCTCGATGGTCACCTCGTCGGCGCCGCCAGTGAATGCACGCAGGGGAGTGGGAATACGGACAGTGGCCATGGGATCTACTTCCTGATGTAACTGAGGGCGCGGAGCGTAGCGGTGCCGACTCAGTGATCAAGTATCAATCCGTATAACGTTGACATGATTAGTATGGATTGAGCCGTGACGCTCGACACGGCATGCTCAGGCGGTAACACCACGCGCCATGCTGAATCTGCCGCAAGCCCTGCTCGACGCCATCTACGCCCACGGTGAGGAAACCTTCCCAGCCGAGTGTTGTGGCTGCATCCTTGGAACCCGTGACGGTGACGACCGCACCGCGGTGAGCTTGGTGCCAGCCACCAACCAGCGCGCCGCTGAGCGCAATGATCGCTATGAGATCGGCCCGGAAGACCGCAAGGCGGCCGAAGATAGGGCCACGGCTGAGGGTTTGGCGGTGGTGGGCTTCTACCATTCGCACCCCGATCACGACGCCTACTTCTCTAAGACCGACCTTGAGAACAGCGAAGAGTACGCCTGGGGTGAGCCCTGGATTCCGCCCACCTATGCCTATGTGGTGGTGTCGATCCACGGCGCTAAGCGCAGTCACTCCAAGACCTTCCTGGTTAAGGACGGGGCCGCGGTGGAAGAGTCGACGGAGCTCTAAACGCAATCGAGGTGGCCGCCATTGGCGACCACCTCGATGCTGTGCTGCGCTCAGACGCTGATCAGTCTTCGTTGACGTACAGGATCGCGTTTGAGCCCTGATCGGTCACCAGGTGGCCGAGGCGCAGCAGTTCGAGCTGCTGGGTGCTGATCATGTTGCCCATCGGGGTGGCGCGGGTCGCACCATCCACCTTCATGAGGGGCATCGGATGCTTGGAGGTGACCAAGCGCTCGTAGATCTCGAGGAACTTCGGGTCGACCTTGGTCTTCTTCTCGGCGTACATGCGGTCGAGTTCGGATTCCGAGATCTCGGCGGCAGCGCCACCGCCAACTTCAGCTTCAACCTTTTCAACCGCGGCGGCGACATCGGCCTCCTTGGCTTTGGCGGCTTCAACGGCGGCTTGCTTGGCTTCCACTTCGGCGGCGAGTTGGGTCAGGCTTTCGGTGCGGAGTTTCTTTTCGCTCTTGGCGTTCTCGATGCCGTTGATGCAGGCGAGGTACTCTTTGTTGGTCTTGGCCTGCATCTGCTGCTCGCGCAGCTTGGCGATGGTGTTGTCACAGCGTTCCAGGTCGGCGGTGTACTGACGGGTCAGGGCGTCATTCGAGTGCACGGCTTGTTCGGCAGCTTCACGAGCGGCGGTGACGGCTTTGAGTGCCTTGCTGGCTTCGCCCAAGCGGTCTTCGCGCGTGGTGCGGTCTTTGACCAAGACCAGACGCTGCCGGTTTACATCGTGCAGTTCGAGTAGAGCGGCGATCGTCTCGTTCATTAACTTCTCCCAGGCCGGGCGATGGTCTCGGTGGCGCAACGGGTGCCAAGGAAAAAGGTGCCAGGAGTTATTGTGTGCTGCCAAGCCTGGGCCGAAGTGGCTGGCATTTGGGCTCAGACGCACCCACAGCGTGCCGATGAAGCGTGCAATTCCCTTGCGACAAGGCTGCTGGACCTAGGTTGCGAGCGTGGAGACAGGTTACTGTGCGATGTCGTTGCAACTGGGGGCGAGCCAGCGTGATGCGCGGGCTCCGCTGAGGTCTGCATGAGCGACGCGCCCCCTGCGAAATCGCCCTCGGGCTACGATCCCGACTACCCCCTTGCGGGGGAGACCTTGGGTTTGTGGTTGCTGACCCGGGGCATTGGCCGCGGCGGCATGGGCGAGGTCTACCACGGCGATTACGATTTCCTGCATCTGTTGACCCTGCGCTATAAGCCCGAAGAGCGCGGCTTGATCCGGCGCGAGTTGTCTGAGTTGCCGCGCAGCGAGCAGGCGCGTTTGGCGTCTGAGCTCTTGGGCACCCCGCTCGAGGCCGACGCCGCGTTTGCGATTAAGGTGTGCTCGGCGCGTTCGGGCACGGCTGGGCATCGGCGCTTCATCCAGGAAGCGGAGTTGGCCAAGCGACTTGGTGATCACCCCTACGTGGTGTCGGTGCACGCGATCAACGCCGGCGATGGCAGCGGTGCCACCGATGGCCCGGGCCAAGTTCAGATTGAGAGTGGCCGCTACAAAGACGTGGCCTTCATGGCGATGGACGTGGCAGTTCGCGATTACGATCACAGCCAGATGAGCATGACCGAAACCGTGCATGTGGTACGCTGCATCGGGCTGGCGCTCGATCACGCGCATCGCCACGGCATTGTGCATCGTGACCTGAAGCCGGAGAACATTCTCGGCTCGGTGGAGCATCCTTACCTGACCGACTTCGGCATTGCCAAGGAGCTCGATCAGAGTTTGGGGCTGACCCGCACTGGGCAAATTATCGGCACCCTCGATTATATGTCGCCCGAGCAGGCGACCGACGCCAAGAACGTGGATCATCGCAGCGACGTGTATTCACTCGGCGTGGTGTTGTATGAATTCGCCACCAGGGGCCACCTGCCGTATATTCACTTGGCTGAGCGCGAGGCAGCGTTGTCGGCGATTCGTTCTGAGCGCATGGAGCCGAAGTGGCCGCGCGATCACGTGCCGGATTTCCCGCGCGGCTTGGAACGCATTATTCTGAAGGCGATCGCGCATCGACCGGAAGAGCGTTACCAAGAAATGTCGGAGCTGATCGGAGACCTTGATCGCTACAGTCGTGGCGAATGGTTGCCGGCTATCACCCGGGTTTCGCCACGCCGTATCGCGCGCCATGCGTTGGTGACCCATCCGCGTTTGGCCTGGGGTATTCCGGCCATCGTGTTGTGTCTGTTGCTAATGTGGTCGATCCCCTTGCTGATCAAAGTGATGGACTCCAATCGGCGCTTTTACGAGGGCGAATTACGCGATTACGCGGCAGCGGTGACGGCGATTGAGCAGGGCCATGCTCAGATGCTCGAGCCCAACGAGAGCGAGCGCTTCCATAATTTACGCGTTGAGTTGGGTGCCGACGGCGAGCGCTACCCCGAGCAGTTTACCCGCTTGCAGGCCCTCGATGAACAGTTGCGGCGCAACCGCTATCTCAAGGTTGAATTTGGTGAAGACAGTGACGGCGTAGAGGCCAAGGCGCGTCTGGAGCAGGCCGCGCGTTTGACCGATCCCAATTGGCGATTAATCGAGAGCGGCGGTTTGTTGACCGGCGAGCGCACCGTGCTGCGCCAGTTGATGCCCTATGGTTCGGGTCAGTTGGTGGTGCGGATTGAAGTCCAGCTGCGCGAGCCCGATGGCTTCAAGCTGGAGATCGCCGAGCTAGAAGAGCCGCGCAATTTCACGCGGCTTGAAACCGTGAACGGCAAAATTCAGCTCAGCTTCCAGCAAGACGAACTGGCTCCTGAAGTTATTTCCAGTCGGCCAATTCGCTCAGGCGGAACGGTATTCGCCTATCTGATTGTTGACGATGCCGGCGTGCGCGCGTGGCTACCGCAACGGCAGCGCCCCTTGCGCGCGGTGGCGATGACGCCGGGTTCACCAGCTCGTGTGCTGCTGGATCTGCCGCGTGGCAGCGTGCTGCGCTCGCTGCAGATCTGGCCCGAAACGCCAGAAGAATAACCGCCTGCTAGTGCGCGCCGTATTGGCGCAGCTTGGCATACAGGGTTGAGCGATCGATGCCGAGCATCTCAGCGGTCGCCTTCTTGTTGCCGCCGCAGTGGTCGAGTACGCGCAGGATGTGGAGGCGTTCCACTTCCGACAGGCTGACAATAGGCGTGTGGAAAGTGTCGCTGGGTTCGGCATCGAGGATGCCGTCGGGCAGGTCTTCAACCCGTATCGTTTCGCTGGAGGCCATGATCGCGGCGCGCTCAACCGTGTTGCGCAACTGCCGCACGTTGCCCGGCCAGGCATAGGCCATCAGTACGGTGCGGGCTTTGGGGTCGAGCTTCTTGGTGGGGGCCTCGAGCTTCTTGGCCGACTGGACGAGGAAGTGGTCGATCAAGGCGTCGATGTCGCCTGGGCGTTCGCGCAGGGCGGGGAGTTCGATCTGCAGTACATTGAGGCGATGGAATAGGTCTTCGCGGAAGTTGCCGGCAGTGACCTCGTCTTCGAGTTTACGGTTGGTGGCGGCGATCAGACGCACGTCAACGGTGCGGGTCAGGTTTTCGCCGAGGCGTTGCACTTCGCCCTGTTCGAGCACGCGCAACAGTTTGGCCTGCACTGACTGCGGCAGTTCGCCGACTTCATCTAAGAACAGCGTGCCTTGGTCGGCGAGTTCAAACAGGCCGGGCCGATCGTTGTCGGCGCCTGTGTAGGCGCCTTTGACATGACCGAACAGGGTTGCTTCAACCAGGCTCTCAGCCATCGCCGCGCAGTTCACAATTTGCAGCGGCTTGTCGGCGCGCTTGCTGGCCAAGTGCAGGGCCCGCGCGACCAGCTCTTTGCCGGTGCCGCTTTCGCCGGTGACCAGCACCGGGGCTGGGGTCGGTGCGGCTTTGGCGATAAAGGAGTGGACCACGTCCATCGAGGCGTCGTGACCAATCAGGTCAACCGAGCGATGTGGGACCTCTTCTTGGCTGAGGCGGTCGAGTTCGGCGGTCAATTCAGCCACGGTGGCTTGATTGGCGAGTCGCACTGCGAGTTGATTCGCGACCGCGGCCAGCCACTCGAGGTCTTGCCGGGTGAAGGCGTCGTCGTTTTCGAGACGGTCGACGTAGAGCAACGCGTGGACGTCTTCGCCGATGCGCAGGGGGGCCACCATCGCACTGCGGACGCCGGCTTGCACCATCGAGGTGGTGGGGTCGAGGTCGCCTTCAAGGGTGCACAGTAGCGGCTCAAGCCGGGCCCGCGCCGCGGCCAGCAGGCCGGAGGCATAGGGCGTGGCGCCGAAGCGCGCGCGCAGGCGCCGTTCGTGGGTGGGCCACAGCCGCCAGCTGTCGGGGGTGGGCAGGAAGACCGCGCAGCGATCGCCTTCGAGCAAGTCTGCGGCAACATCGTCGAGCACCTCGAACAGGGCCTCGCGAGTGTCGGCATCGTTGGCGCGCTGCACCACTTGATGCAGCATGCGCAGGTATTCATTGGCCTGCTTGAGTTCCTGCTCGCTGCTGCGGCGACGGAACAGTTGGGTGTCGGTGCCGATCAGGCCCTGGATCTTGTCGGGATCGCGGAAGCTGCCGTCATCGCCAACCACGGTCTGCCCCATCGCCGGCTCTTCCTCTTCTTCGAAGCGGAAATAGGTGCGGCCGATGCGGAAGGTGGCGCCGTCGTCGAGGGCCTGGCGCTCGATTTTGCCCTG
>JAQIBG010000183.1 GCA_027859175.1 Planctomycetota bacterium
TTCTTGAGGCGACTCTTTACCCAGGAGGGTCTGCGACCCCCCTTCAACCCCCCGCAGGCTGTAATTCAACAGCCTGCTAAGGCGAGTTGCGGTTAGCGACTGAGGTCGACGCTGAATACCGCGAGCTCGCTGGGGATGGCCAGCACGCCATCGGCACCAACGCTGCCTTCGGCCAGCGGCTTCATTGCGAAGTCGCGCAGCACATACCGCATCCCGGCAATCTGCGGTGCCGTGACGGTGGCGCTCATCCGGGTCACCAACTGCGGCCCCTTGCCGTAGCTGGTGAATTTGCGTTGTTCGGGGTCGAAGGTCAGGCCGGTGTTAAAGCTGCTTGCCACCAGGCTGAGCACCGCGCTCTTGGTCTCGGCCAGGGAGGCACCATCGGTGCTGGCGAGGGTAAAGCTGAAATAGCGCTCATCGGGCTTGCTCGGGAAGGGGGTGCCTTCGGGGTCATTGTGCTGCAAGTCGGTGACCACAACGCCGTTGTTGAAGCTGAGTTGCTCGGAGCCGTAGCGGCCAAAGAAGCCGGTGTAGCTGGCTACCGCGTCGCTATCGAGCTTGAGGTGGGCCTTGCTGGTATCGAACTCGATTTCGTCATTGGGACGAATCGGGTTGGCGCGTTCGTAGCCATTCCAGCGCACCACTGGGCCTTCAACCTTGCAGAATTCCTTTTGCTCGGGGTCGAGCTTAATGCGGACACCGTAGCGATAGGTGGTGTCGGCCATGTTCCAGCCGTCGCGGCCGTAGCTGCCGGCGTAATCCATGCTGTCGGGGTCGAACACGGCGTCGTGACCGAAGGTAAAGGTCGTGGGATTGGGCGCCGGATCAACCGAGCCACCCAAGAACACGGCAGCGGCGGCGCGCATGGCTGCGAATTCAACTTCGTCGAAGGTGTAGTCGTACTGGTACGCGCCAGGGCCGGGGAACGATAGGTGGCCCTCAAACGGATTTTCTTTGGTGTAGTCGTAATTGTGCGCGGTCCAGTAGTGGAAGCAGGCGGCGTCCCAGTCTTGAATTGCGCCGAGCGCGGCGATGCGCAGCGGCCATTCAGCGCGATATTTATTGGGGCTACCGAGCTGCGTTTCGTAGCACAAGAAGGGTTTACCCTCGATTTTGTTGTGCTCGAGCCAGGGCACGTCGTTGGCCATCAGTGGGCGACGGTCGAGACCGGAGTAGAAGGGGTAAGTGTGGAGTTGGGGGTCGAGCTTCTTGACCTGATCGCCTTCCATGTAGGCGGCATGGCTGACGGCGTCGGCCTGTTGATGCAGATACTGGCTCTGAGCGTTATAGCCGATGCCGGTATCAAACAGCAGCGGGCTGAGCTTGGTGCTCTTGCCCCAGGTTTTCATCGCTGCGGCCCAGCGCTTCTTGTGCGACACGATGGTGTCGACCAAGAATTCCATCACGTCTTCGCCACGGCGCTTGGTGAAGTCGTCACGGCCGAATTTGCCTTCGATGTTTTCAAACGCGGCGATTGCGGCCGGGTTGGTGTCGTTGAGTTGCACCGGCTTGGTGGCGCCGGCCATGGGGGCGAACAACACGGTGCGCTGGCTGAGGTCTTCACCCGGCAGCACGAAGCCCCAGGCCTTGACCAGGGCTTCCTGACTGCCGTATTTGGTTTCCAAGAATTGATGCCACTTTTCAATCAGGCTGGCGCGGAAGTATTTGGGTAATTTCTTCCACTGGCCGCCGCCCATGCGACGGGTCCACCATTGTTCGTTGGTGAGCTCCCACACCACAATGGCGGGGTCGTCGGCGTAGCGCAGGCCGGTGTACTGGTTGACGTGGTTGGCCTTGTTGCGCATCGATTCGATGGCGAGGGCTTCTAGGCGCGGGTCCCACGCGACGGCGATATCTTTGAGCTCCAGCACCTTGCGGTCTTTGCTGTAGTACATCGTTTTCATCTTCGAGCGGACCGCTTCCTTCCACGCCTCGGCGGTCTCGGGTTCGTCAATGACAGTGGCGGCCTGGTCGAGCTGATCCTCAAACAGGTGGCCGCCGCCGAAGCCGGCAACCCAGAACTTGAGGCCTTCGTCTTTAGACTTGGCAAAGAAGTAGTCGGAGAAGTCGATGCTGGACTGATCGCCCTTCTCGTAAGCGCCAAACTTCATGTGCCAGATGCGGAAGGCATTGAAGCCCATGTCTTTGACCCGCTGCACGGTGCGGTCGTGGCGGCCATAGGGATTGCCATCAATGGTTTGTGGCTTGGGCGGGAACGAGCCGATGGCGCCCCACAGGCGTAGGCGCTTGCCGTCGATGCTGAGATGACCGTCGGCGTCAACCACGCAGTAGGCGTTATCTGGTGGGAGGTCGGGACTTGGGCTGGGGGTGGCATCGGCGCCGTGGGCCAGTGGGGCCAGGGCCATGGCCAGCGTGAGGCAAAGGGCGGTGGGGGTGCGCATAGGGGCAAGGACTCCGTATCTAACCTGTTTGATTGTCATACCGACGTTAGCTCAGGGCGTTGAACGATGACTGAGGCAACCCTATTGAGGCACCTTATGTAGCCATGCTTGGCGCTGGGCACGATGTGGCGCGATTGCACCGCCCTGGGGCAGCCCAGACAAGTCTGTTTGTGGTGCCTAGCGCCAGGTGGGATGCTCAGGGGCCAACCCGGGCCACGACGACGACATCACGGCCGCGCAATTCGACGCGGTAGCCGTCGTGATCTTGGTGGATCAAGACCGGCCCGCCGTGCTCCACGTGCACCTGCATGGTGGCGGCGCCCTGGCTCACCTGCCAGCCGTCAGTGCTGAGGGTGGCGATGCCGGGGCCATGCCAGTGCCATTGGACCGGGGCCGAGAAGCGATCTTCGATGCGGAGCTCGGCCTCGCCGGCGTCGCTCCAGCTGATCGCGAAGTGGCGCTGCCCTGGGCAGTCGGGATGAACCGCCGACATATCGAGGCTGAGCGAGCCGGTGCCGGTGCCATCGCTGTGGTGCGCGAGCTCGGTGGCGCCGGCGAGGGTCTCGCATTCTTCGCTCAGGGTGCAGTTGTAATCATTGCGGCGCGGCCGGCTGACGGTGGCGCCCGCAGCCCAGATCGCGCCGCCGGCAGCAAAGGTAAAGGCGCCGGCGCAGCTCGGTCGCCCGGTGCCGGGCTGGCTGGCGCGGTTGGCGTCAACCGCCAGCAGACCGCCCAGGCCGAAGCGATGCCGCCAGAGGTACAGCCCTTTGGCGTGGTCAACCCAGTCATGACCAAGTTCGTCGCCCGGGTTGTGCCCCTCAGCAGGCATATGCAGCAGGCCGAGCAGGGCGTGGTGGGGATGGAATACGTCCCAGTCGCCCGAGCCATGCTCATCGCCGCAGCGGTCTTGCAGTTCCCAGCTCAGGCTGGCGCGGTATTCGCTCGGCACCAAGCCAACCCCGGCAAGCAGCTCGCCGGAGTGGAAATGCGTGTTGGCCAGCGGCCGTTGCCGATGGGGCAGCACGGCTTGATCGCCAACCCGTGCGAAGGGGAACAGCAACGGCATCAGTGGCAGGGGTGAGTCGTTGAAGGCTTCTTCGTCACAGCGATGGCGCCACGCCAGGGCGAAGGGCAGGAGGTGGTGGCCCAAGGCGTTGCGGTAGTAGTGCCAGCTCTCTTGGTGCCAGCCGCGCTCGCCGCAGGTGGCGAGGAAGGCGTCTACGCCGCTCTTGGCTTGCGCTAAGATGGCGTCGACCTCGGGTTGACGGACCAGCCCGTGGGCCGCCAGCGCGCACAGACCGGCGGCCGATCTGGTGTTGGCATGCCAGTTGGACACGGCTTGGTCAGTCCAGCCTTGGCCGCCGCCTTGGATCAGGGCGTTGCCCTTGGTGATCAGGGCGCGCGCAACGCGGCGTCGGAAGTCGTAGTCCCAGCGGTCGCCGGCGTAGGACAGTGCGATCGCCACGCCTACGGCGGGATCGCTACGGATGATCATCTTGTAATCGCCGTCCCACAGCTTGACGCCATCGGGGACGTGATTGGACACATGCGGCCAGCGGTCATCGAGGACCTCGGCCACGCGCGCAGCGCTGCGTTGGGCGTGATGGGCGTTGTCATTGAGCCAGGCGCGAATGGCGTGACCGGCCGCGCAGTAGCCGGCGGCGATGCCATCGGGGGCCGGGTCAGGGTCGGTGACCGCAATAAAGCGGCGGTGCAGGGCGGCGCCAAGGGTGTCATCATGGCGGGCCAGGATGCGCTCGCGGGCGTCGTCGTCACAGAACAGACGGGATGTGCTTGGGCTTGGCACAGACAGGAGCTCCGCCGCCATCCTGTGGCGTGGGGTGGGGTAGCCCCACAAAAAAACCGGCCCCCACACGGGGGCCGGCCACCCTATCACCTCACTCCAGAGGGACGATTCCGCGCGCTGCCAGCGATTGGTACGACCTCTGTTGCGTGACCTGCATTTAACCCACTCGGGGACGAAAAGTCGTCCCCGAGTTTTCGACAATCGGGTTAACGATCGCTCGTACGCGTTCCAAATACTCGTGCTATCGGGGCTTAGGGTGTATCACCGCAGCAAGACCGCAAAAAACCTGATCAAGGGCCACCTAGGGCCTTGGCCATGGCCTGGAAGCTCTTGTCGCGCAGGGTGTTAGCCCAATAAATCGACTTGGCAGAATGCTTATTCAGCAAGATCGCAAAGGCGTAATTTGTGGAATTTTGGCCCGGAATGTATCCGGCCAAACAGCGCGCGACATTCAGACTACCGGTCTTGACCCGGGCCCGAACCTTGCCCGACCACTTGTCCTTAAGGGTGCCGCTGAAAATCTCGGCGTGGGGCCCTTGATCCATCGCGGCCAGCAGCCGGCAGATGTCGCCGGCCGAGGCCCGGTTGTTGTAGCTCAAGCCCGAGCCGTCGAGCAGCGTGACCGAGTCGAGCGCGAGTCCCAGATCGGCGCGTAGAACGCCAAGCACGGCCTCAGTGCCGGCGGCAATGCTGCCGCTGCCAGTGCGGTGGGCGCCGATGACACGCAGGATTTGCTCGCCGTAAAAATTCTGACTGCGCTGGTTGAGGATCTGCAGGGCGGGCAGCAGGGGGTCGTGCTGCGTGACCAGAACCGGGCCGGCGGCTGGGTTCATCGCACCCAGGCGAACCGTGCCGCTGAGTGGGATGCCGGCATCCTTGAGCAGTGCGGCGAGGTGATCGCCAGCGAGGAGGTCGGGGTCTTCGTGGATCGCGAGCGGGAACCATGAACTCGTTTTGCGATAGCGGCCGCTGACGGTGAGGCTGTTGGCGTGATGGGCCCGCGTGACGATCAGCCCAGGGCTGGGTTTGCTGGTGACCGTGGTGGTGCGATTGTTGATCGCGATGCGGTTTGAGCGCGGACGGGTTTCAACGCGGGCCGCTTGGCCAGACACCCCGGGCACCACCCGCACCTCAATGCAGTTGTCGTTGAAGGCGAAGGCGCTGGCTGGTGCGCTATACCAGCGTTGCGCATTGGTGTGGTCATCTGGATAGGTGCTGGGCCTGATGGGGCCAGCAAACAGCCGGTTGTCGACGACCAGGTCGCCATCGATTCGTTGCACTCCAGCGTGGGTCAATTGGGTGGCCCAGGCGACGAAAATGCGGTCGGGCTGCTTGTCGCTAAAGTGCTCGTCGAGGCATGGGCTACCGCCGCCAATGACGCCGAGGCCAGGGGCAGCGCCTGCAACGATGGGGCCCAAACTGACTAGGGTGGTGGTGAACTGGTAGTCTGGGCCCAGTTCCAGCAGGGCGGCAGATGACACCAGCAGCTTGGCTACCGAGGCTATTCGCTGTGGCCGTTCGGCCTCGGCCTGAAACACCCATTTGCCCGTGGCGCAGTCAATTACCGCGATTGACGCCCGACTGCCGTCGGGCGCAGCGTTGATTAGCGAGCGTAATTGGGCGCTCAAATCGGCTGCTGGAAGGCAGCCGGGCCATAGCGCCACAATGAGGAGGGCAAGCGTAAGCCGCATGGAAACGAGTCTGGTCAGCAGGGTCGCCTTGCCAAGAGCGCGCCACGGCTAGGATGTGCCGCTTATGGCAACTGAAATCCCGTGTCCGCGCTGCGGTCGAGTTGTGCCTCTTGAAGGTGACAAACGACCGTCCGAGGCCCCATTTTGCAGCAAGCGCTGCAAGCTGGTGGACCTGGGTGATTGGGCTGACGGTCGTCATGCGGTGTCGCGCCCACTTGGGTACGACGATCTTGATGTCTACGAGGGTGAGCGATGATCGGTTTGCGTGTCGCCCATCTGGTATCGAGCTTGAGCCCGAACGGTGCTACCAGCTGTGCCATCAATCTGATGCGCTGGCTGCGCGCCAACGACCACGACACCATCGTGTTGAGCACCGGTGGTGACCGCGAGGTGAACCTCGAAGAGGCTGGCATTGATCTGATCCGCTACGAACCGGGTGGCGCTGGCTGGCTGTTGGCTGGGCGCCGGCGTTTGACCAAGGCGCTCGCTGAGTGGAAGCCTGACCTGTTGCACGTTCATCGCTTAGATTGCTTGAATCAGGGCCTGGCCTTGGCCAGCAAGCTGAGTTTGCCCTTGGTGGTGAGCGTTCATGCCTGGGTTGAAGGCAACGACGCCGAGATCTTGCGCGATCCGGGTGTGGGCTTGGTGTTAGTGCCCACGGAGGCCCAGCGCTCGTGGTATTGCACCAGGGGCGGTTTGAATCGCGATCGCGTGGCCGTGCTGCCCTATGGTCTCGAGCTCGAACGATTTGGCACCCAGCCCAAAGAGGGCCCTGTCTCCATCATCGGTGCCTTGGGCAACTTCAGCGAGAAGGCTGCAGGCTGGAATGACACCATTGCCGCGATCGAGGAATTGCGCGCAGAGTATGCAAACTTGACCGGTTTGCTGATCGGGCGCGGCCAGGGCCGCGAGGAGCTGTCGGCCCAGTTGGTGAAGTCTGAACTTGATGAGGTGATCGCTCTCGAAGACGCTGGTCCGGTGATTGCGCCTGCTCTTGAGCGGATGGACATCTTCGCCTATCCGGTCACCAAAGACAGCCACTCGCTTGGTTTGCTCAAGGCAATGGCCTCGGGCTGCGCGGTGGTGGCGTCGGCGGTTGGTGGCGTGCCCGAGTTGATTCAAGATGGTGTGTCGGGCCTATTGGTTCCATCCGGAGATCGTGCGGCCTTTGTTGCTGCCTTGCGCAGCTTGCTGGCAGATCCCGAGTTGGCACGTGAGCTGGGGCGCAATGCCCGGGCCACGGTCGAAACCGAGCATGACATCGACATGGTTGGTGCGGTTGTGCATGAGTTGTACCGCTGCGCGCTGCGCGGAGGCACGCTGGGCACTAGTGGTACCGAAACCGTGACCACATGGCGCCGTGTTACCACGGGCAGTCAGCCACGAGCCGATGGCGCCGCCTGAGGGCGTGCGAGTGCACGGGCCGCATGCAGGGCTTGGAGTGGCGCTGCAGGCTGGACAGGGGGCGCGCGGCGTCCTAGTCTCATCAGTATTACTCGGTGTCTATCAGCTCAGCTTTGCTGGTATGCACGTATCTGTAGGATCTGGTAGTTAGACCATGATTGCGTTGATCTCAGACATCCACGCCAACCTTCCCGCGCTTGAGGCGGTGTTGGCCGATATCGACTCCGTAGGTGAAGTGGAGCGGATCTACTGCCTGGGCGACGTGATCGGCTATGGGCCGTATCCGGTTGAGTGCCTTGAGCTGACGGCTCAGCGCTGCTCCTTGATCCTGCTTGGTAATCACGAACACGCGGTGTTGCACGGGCCTTACCTGTTCAATCCGCGTGCACGTCGCGCCATTGAGTGGACCAAAGAGGCCATCGCTGACCAAACCCGCCCGATGCGCCGCAAGCAGTTGACCGACCTGCTCGAAAACCTCCCGATGCGTCACTCAATCGACGATGTGTTGCTGGTTCATGGGTCGCCGCGCGATCCGGTTATGGAGTACGTCTTGGAGAGCGATCTCTGGGAGGGTGCTGACCCGAGCAAGATGGACGAGATCTTTGACGGCTTTGAGCGGCTGTGCTTTGTGGGGCATAGTCATCGCCCCGGTATCTTCACCCAAGACCGCTGCTTCTTGCCGGCGGGTGATCTGCACGACGGCTACGACGTGTCTGATGGCAACAAGTACCTGATCAATGTTGGCTCAGTGGGCCAACCGCGCGACCGTGACCCGCGGTCGTGCTATGTGCTCTACACTGGTGACGCGGTCTATTTCCGCCGGGTTGAGTACGATGTCGAACAGGTTGCTGGTGCGATTCGGGCCAATGAGGCCCTCGGTGACCACCTCGCCGACCGTCTGTATAAGGGCGAATAAGCGGCGATTTTGCGTGAAAGCTGTGTCACCAACGCGGTGCGCGCATGGCGTTTCCCGTGGTTCCCTGCGCTGTCGTCTCTAACGTCATAGGCCCAGATGTGATATACCGTTGTGGCGTGGTGGGAGACCTGTTGTCTGCTCCGCAACACGATGGCACAAATCGGCCGCTGCGAGCGGCAGGAGTGGCGTGGCAATGGCGGAGGCCGAAGCGCGGGTCGTACTGACCAATAAGATGGGGCTTCATGCGCGCCCCTCGACGCAGATCGCCCAAACAGCTGGGCAGTTCGACTCCGATGTCCAGATTGCCAAAGACGGTTTGGCGGTTGACGCCAAGAGCGTGCTGGAGCTGCTGATGTTGGCGGCCGAGTGCGGCTCCCAATTGGTGATCACGGCCTCGGGTGACGACGCTGACAAGGCGGTTGCCGCCCTTGCGCAGCTGGTGGAAGGCCGATTCGGTGAACTTGATGTCGATGCCTAGGTTGGCATTGGCAGTCGCCACTTTGGGTGGCGCGGGCACGGTGCGCCCAGCCCCAGGAACTTGGGGCAGCATCGTTGCGGCAGCGCTGGCGCTGATCGTGATTCTGGTGATTCCAGCGGCCTGGGTTGGCGGCGTCATGCTGGCGATGGCTGTTGCGGCCACGCTGGCAGGGGTGCTGGCGACGCCGGCGGCGCAAGACCGCTACGGCGCACTTGATCCTGGCCAGGTGGTGATCGATGAAGCAGCCGGCTTATGGCTGGCGCTGGCGGTTATCCCCGGGGCCTGGGTGGCCGATCGCCCGCTGCTAGCGGTGCTCGCCGCTCTGGTGGCATTTCGTATTTTTGATATCGCAAAACCATGGCCGATTCCGGTCATCGAACGGCTCGGCGGCGTGTGGGGCGTTATGCTTGATGACCTTCTCGCCGGTTTACTTGCGGGGGCGGTGTGCGCACCGTTGCTCGCATGAGCATCTTGATCGGAGGGCGCGGCTGACATGGCGCGACGTCAATCCAATCCAAGGGCCAAGGCTCAACAGAGCCGCACGGGTCAACATCCTGGCCAACCCGCTGGGCGACGCGGTCAGTCTGGCCGTTCAAAGGCCACGGTCGGGAACACTGGTAACGCCGGGTCACGTGCTGGCACCGCTACCACTGGCAGCGTGGGCCGGGGCAGTGTGGGCGAAACCCGCAGTCAAACCATGGGTCGCAGCAAGGGCGGCAGCGGTGGTGGTCAGCAGCGTTTGAAGATGCAGGGCATGGGCCTGCGGGCCAAGTTCATGTTGGTCATGGCCGGCCTGACCGCTGCTGGGATGTGTATTCTCGGCTTCATTCTCGCAAAAACCGCGAATGGCTTTGTGCTCGATCACGCTCGTCATCAAGGCATTGAATTGGCCAAGATGGCAGCCCAGGTTGGTCGTGCGGTGTTGGATACCGCCGAACTGCCGCCGGATGAGCGCTCGCATGAGCTCGAGGCCCGGATTAAGAATTATTATCAAGGTGCCCGTACCTGGGGCGCCGTTGATTCATTGAGCTTTATTGATGCCATTGTGTTGCGCGGTGGCGACAAGCCCGGCTTCACGGCCACATCGGTTGGCAACCTGCAGACCCGCGTCAGTGATAAAGAAATCGTCGACCCCACCTTGTCGATCCCTGGTCGTGGCTCGGTTGACCTGCGCAAGTTCAAAGACATCGAAGTCTACAAGCTCTATAAGAACACGGCGAAGGGTCGGATCCCGGTTTATCGTTTTAACGTGGCGATCAACAATCGCGCTTCGACCACTACCTATACCGACATGTCGGTGCAGGTAGACGTTGCGATCGACACGCTTAGCCGGGTCAGCGCGCATCTCTATATCATTATCGTAGTGTCGATCATTCTCATGATCGCATTGGTGATGGCGGTGGCGAACTTGCTGGCCGCCAAGATTACCCATCCCGTTCGCGTTCTGATGAACGACATGCGGATTGTAGCCCAGGGCAATCTGGACCATCGCACCAAGGCCCACTCGACTGACGAGGTCGGTATTCTGGCCGAAGAGTTCAACGTCATGACGCAGACCCTGAAAACCGCGCAAGACGCGTTGGTTGAACAGGAGAAGGCGCGCTACGAACTGCAGATCGCCAAAGAGGTGCAGCAGCAGTTGCTGCCGGCACAGTTGCCGGACGTTCCAGGCTACGAGCCGGCTGCCTTCTATCGCGGCGCCAAAGAAGTGTCGGGTGACTACTACGACTTCATCCCGCTCGGTGATGGCCTGTGGGGCTTCATCGTGGCTGACGTATCGGGCAAGGGCATCCCTGGCTCGATGGTGATGGCCGTGACGCGTACCATCATTCGCCTGGTGGCCACCAAGCATCGCCACAATGCGGCTGAGACGCTCAAGGAAACCAACCGCCTGATCGCTAAGCAGATCAAGCGCGGTATGTTTGTCACCGCGTTCTACGCCGTACTCGACACCACATCTGGCACCCTGACCTTGGCCTCGGCTGGTCACAACCCGATGGTGGTATATCGCCACGAGGCGCGGAAGATCGAACTCGCTGGGCCCAAGGGCATCGCGATCGGTTTCAATGAGGGCCCGTTGTTCGACAAGAACGTTCAGCAGTTCCAAATGCAAATCGGCAAGGGCGACCTGTTCGCCATCTATACCGACGGTTTCCCCGAGGCGATGGACGAACAGAACGAAGAATTTGGTGACGAAGAGTTTTATAAGCGCATCGGCGCCTATGGCGCCCAGGGCGCGCAGGGCGTTATCGATGGCTGCCTGAAAGACGTCACCGAGCACCGCGGTCGCGCCGCGCAGTCAGACGACCTGACCATGATTGTGGTACGTCGAGTCTGAGATGACCTTCGAACGCAACATCGTGATCAGCAACGACACCGCCGAATTGGCGATGGTTCGAGATTCGGTGCGCGAGGGGATCGAGTCGTCGGGCTTCCCCTTGAAGCTATGCAATCGCGTAACAATCGCGGTTGATGAAGCGATCACCAACGTGATTGAGCACGCCTTTCCCGATGTGCCGGCAGGCAAGGGCAAGATTGACGTGGTGATTCGCATCGATGCCAAGCGGTTTCGCATCGAGATGGTTGATGATGGAATGCTGCACTTCGATCCGCGCAAGTGCGATACCGTGGATATTGAACAGCACGTCAGCTCTGGTCGTGATTCTGGCCTCGGCGTGTTTTTGATGCGCCGGATCATGGATGAGGTCGAATACGCATTCCGGAAAGGCGGCCGCAACCGCCTAGTGATGGTTAAGTACGCCGACTAGTTGCGCGGCGTCAGCCCCTATAGGTGGGTTGCCTGTTCTCGCTGTTTGTTGCCGACGGCATCGTTGAGCAACGCTTGCCCGGCTCTGCGGTGAGTTAAAACGCGGCCCATGTTCAAGCTCGCCGATCGTGTCAGCCGTATCGATGCCTCCGGGATCCGACGGATTTTTGATCTCGCCCGCAGCATGAAGGATCCGATTAATCTGTCGATCGGGCAGCCCGACTTCGCGGTGCCGGACCCGGTTAAAGATGCCGCCGTGGCAGCGATTCGCGACAACCGGAATTCGTACACCCCAACCCAGGGCATCGCTGAGTTAAACGAGCAGTTACGGGCCGAGGAAGAGCGTTTCACTGGCCGAAGCTATGCTGCCGACGAACTGCTGATTACCTCGGGCGTGTCGGGCGGTTTGTTCCTTGCCCTGTTGGCCCTGATCGACGAGGGCTGCGAGGTAGTGATCCCCGATCCCTACTTCGTGATGTACAAACACCTGGTCGCCCTATTCGGCGGCGTGCCAGTGTACCTGGACACCTACGATGACGGCTTTGGCATCGATCCGCACAAGCTCGAAGCGCTCCTGACCGACAAAACTCGCCTGGTGCTGCTCAACAGCCCGTGCAATCCGACCGGGCGGATTCTTGATAAGGCCACGCTGGAAGGCATCGCTGCGGTGTGTCGCAAGCGTGGCGTGCCGGTGCTTTCAGATGAGATCTACCGCAGCTTCGCATATGAGCCGATGACGCCGATGGCGGCTGTCTACGAGCATACGGTGACCCTGGGTGGGCATTCCAAAGCCTTTGGTATGACCGGTTGGCGCCTCGGTTTTGCCAGTGGTCCGCGCGAATTGATCCAGGCCATGGCCAAGGTTCAGCAATACAGCTTTGTGTGCGCACCCTCAATCGCGCAGTACGCCGCGCTGGCCTGCCCGCAGGTAGATATGTCGGCCCACATCGATGCCTACCGCGCCAAGCGTGACCTGATGGCCGGCATCCTGTCGCAGCGTTTTGAACTGGGCGCCCCTGACGGTGCCTTCTATCTCTACGTCAAAGCCCCAGATGGCTTCACCGGCGACACATTCGTAGAGCACGCGATCAAAAATAATATCCTGATCATCCCCGGCAGCGTGTTCTCCGAACGCGATTCCCACTTCCGAATTTGTTACACCGTGGCCGACGACATCCTGCGAACCGGCGCCGAGCGCCTGTGCGATCTCGCTGACCTGGCTGACTAAAGCGGCCTCACTGCCTCGCTGCCCGTGCCCTTCATAGGAGTAGGGGAGTGGAGGAGGGTTGGGAGGCGAGAATGGTTGGTGGGTTGCGTGCCGGAAGCTGTTGGGGGGTGACCCAAAGATCCTCCCTCACTCCCCACCTCCTGTGAACGGACCGTGAGGATGCAGCCGAGAGCCCACCCCGTCTAGAACCTAACGCAGCCCGGCCCAGGGGTCGGTGCTGCCTTCACCCCCGGCGTTGGGGTCGATGGCGGTCAGGAACGTGAGGGTGATAGTTGGCTTGTTGGGATGGTTGGTGGTGAGCACCACCTGTTCCTCGTACTTGCCGTTGGGAATGGTGCCGTCGGGGTTCTTGGCGTGGGCCAACAGGAGAATCGAGCCGTCGTCTTGCGGCTTCTCGGTGAACTGCCAGATGGCGCCGGTGTAGGCGATGTTGGTGATTTTGAGTCCACCTTCGGGCGCGGTTTCAGCAGGCGAGCCGATGCGGAGAATTTTGCGCAGGCGATGCAGTTCATCGGGACGCCGGTTGGCCG
>JAQIBG010000229.1 GCA_027859175.1 Planctomycetota bacterium
CCTCTGATCGGGCCCTTGGCTCGAGATCAGAGTTTACGCCAGGACGCCAAGGTGTAAAGGTTAGAAGGGTTCAGGGATTCCGCGTCGGAGGTTTGCTCAGCCCCGCTTTACGGCCAGCCACAGCATGAGCCTCGAAGCCTCTGACAATAGACCGTCCCCACCTCTTCCCCTGGCGTCCTGGCGTAAAACCTGATCATAGATTTCTGATCTGAAAATAGACGTTTACCGGCTTTGCAGTTCGCGGGGGGAGTGGGCGAAGCGGGCGCGGATTTGTTTGTTGAAGTATTGGAGGTCGGAGAAGCCGCATAGGTTGGCGACTTGGACCGGGGCCATGCCGGTGGTGGTGAGGAGTTCGTGGGCGTGTTGCAGGCGGCGTTCGCGGATGTAGCCAACAAGGGTGCAATGATAGCGGGCGCGGAAGCGGCGGGTCAGGTGGTCGGCGCTAAGACCGAGCTCGCGCGCTAGCGCGCTGACGCTGAGCTCGGTGCCGAGGGCGGCGTTGATCCGGGCGGCGGCGCGCTCCTCGGGTGCGAGTGCGGCTTCGTCGCGCTCCACTAAGCGCCATAATAATTCCCACACGGCGCTGCGCTGCCGTGCTGCACTGCGCGCCTGCAGGGCCTGCTCGAACTGGGCGCCCAGAATCATGCTGCTGGTAGCACTTGGCTGATGATGCATGGCCACCGCATGCCGCGTGCCGCGCTCGCGCAGACTGAACAAAGCAAACTGGTGGCGACAGCCCGGGCCCGGGAAGCGATAGCGCAAGGCCGTGTTGGGTGGGAACAGGGTCAGGTCACCCGGTTTGATCTGCAGGGCATGGCCGGCGGCGTCGATGCGGCACGGGTAGGTGTAGCGATGCAGGGCCCAGTGATCGGGCAAGCAATGATGCTCCACCGCCTGACGCCCATGCTGGCCGAGGGCGCAGCGCAGGATCTGCGGGGCTGAGTCGAGCGGAATCGAGGCTGGGTTCATGGCTAGGCGACCGTTCGGAGCATCGGCTTTGTACCACTACTTATCGGAATTGCATGCCTGATACGTGATATTTGTAGGTTATGATGTCGCTTACCAACCAGCGGAGTCAAACATGCCAAGCCTCGTCTGCAGCAGCCATCGCGATCACCTCACGCACCACGGCTACGTCATCCTCAAGGGCGTGATCCCCAAAGAGGTGCTCACTCTGGCACAGCAGGTTCTCAGTAATTGGGCTGAAGAGATGATCGCGCGCTGGCTGCGCGAGGGCTTGCTGACGCGGCCGCCCAACGAAACCGACTTCCGCAAGCGCCTGCTGACCGCCTGGCAACAAGCCGGCCGGCCCCATCATGAGCGCAGTCCGCGACGCGAACTAGTGCACCTAGCGCCCGAACGTTTGTTCCGCATTCTTAGCCATCCCAAGCTGATTGACCTGGCCGCCGAGTTGCTCGACGCCGACCACATCGTCAGTCACGAGATCTGGAACTCGCGGCCCAAGGCGCCGCAGCAACACTTCACCGATACCCCGTGGCATCAAGACGCTCAATACTTTCCCGAGCAAACCGAGCGCCGCATGGTCAACCTGTGGTTTCCCCTGCACCGGGTTGATGCGCAGTCGAGCTGCCTCGCGGTTGCGCCGCAGCAGCACACCAAGGGCCTCTACCCCAGCTACGGCGACAGCAGCGGCTTCATCGGCCTGAGCCCGGATGCGCGCGAGGACTTGCATGAAGTGCCGGTGCCGCTGACCGCCGGCGACGCCCTGGCCTTCACCAATATGACCCCCCACCGCGCGATGCCCAATACCAGCGACAGCATGCGCTGGAGCCTCGACCTACGCTTCGCGGCGCATGGCGATGAAGACCGCTGGCCACTCGGACAAGGAATTGTAGCCCGCCACAGCGACCCCGGGCTGTGCACCTCGCTCGATGCCTGGCGCGGGGCCTGGGCCTAACTAAGCGCTAGGCCGACACGCCGCGCAGGCGCTGCCGCCACCAGCTCGGCGGATGCCCGGTGCGCTGACGACACAGACGCGAGGCATAGAGCGGATCGCTAAAGCCCGCTTCGTGCGCGGCGTCGGCGATGCTGAGCTGGGTTTCGGCCAGCACCTGCAGCAAGCGCTCGATGCGCAGCCGGTTGCGATAGGCGACCGGCGTTTCCCCCGTGCGCTCGCGAAAACTGCGGTGCAGCCAACTCGGACTACACTGCAACTCAGCCGCAACCGCTGCAACCGCGTGCTCGCCGGCCAAGTCGGCACCGAGACGCTCAATGGCGAAGTCGACCAAGTCGGCCGCTTCACCGTGCGACTGCCGGCGCATGGCCGCGACCAAAGCGCCGGTCAAGGCATCGAGCTCAGGCCCAACCACGGCGGCGCGCTGCGCCAATTGCCAAACCCGCAGGGCAATTGCCCCCAGGCCCGCGTCGCCGTGAACCACCGCTAAGCCAGCACCCAGGCCGGCGTCGTGTCCGCGCAGCCCAATCCACACCGTATCGCAGTGCCGACCGCGACGCTCGCGATGGGCCACATGCGGCGGCACCAACACCGCCGAGCCAGCACGCAGCGGAATCCGCCGATCGCGCAGCTCCATCGTGCCGCTGCCGGCGAGCGCCACCGTGAGTTCCCAAAACGGATGGCTGGTGAACACGGTGCCCGCCACCGCGCCCTTGAAACGCTGGGCGAAACTGGGGCTGCAGCGCTCATTGCGCGCCTCAGCCCAGCATTCCTCAGCCACCGGCCGCACCAGGGCTAAGCGATCGAGATCAAGGCACGACTCATCGAGTTCATTTTCGTCCATATCTGAGATCCATACTCATCTCTTTGCGTCCATGTTAAACGAGAAATGGTGCTCCATAATGGGGGCATCATCCAGCATGAGAGGATCATCCATGAGCACGAGTCTACCTATTGCCCTGATCACGGGCGCCGCGCGCGGCATTGGCTTCGGTATCGCCGAAGAGATGTGTGCCGCCGGTTGGCACGTGGTCATCAACGACATCAACCAAGACGCAGCCGCTAAGGCCGCCGCGCACCTGCGCGATGCCGGCCACCAAGCGAGCCATCACGCCGCCGATGTCAGCAATGAGCAGGCCAACGAACACATGCTCGATGCCATTGAGGCTGCCCACGGCCCGGTCACCGCTTTGGTCAACAACGCCGGCATCTGCCCCTTTGTGGACGTAATGGAGATCGACCGCGCCACCTTCAGCCGCACTTTGGAAATCAATCTCGTTGCCCCCTTCCTGCTCAGCCAGGCCGCCGCCAAGCGCATGATCGCGCACAAATTGGCCGGCCGGATTGTTTTTATCACGTCGCTGAGTGAAGATTTTACCAACGCCAGTCAGGGCGATTACGCGGCCTCAAAAGCCGGACTCCGGATGCTCATGAAGGCCTTCGCGTTGGCTCTGGGCCCGCATGGGATCACCTGCAACGCGGTGGCTCCAGGCCATGTTCTCACTGAAATGACGCGCCACCATTGGGAGCAAGCCGAACCGGCCGCCTACATCAAAACCCGTGTCCCCCTTGCCCGCCTGGGGCAACCGCGCGACATTGGCCGCTCGGTGGTATACTTGGCCGCCGCCAGCACCGAATACGTTTCCGGCATCACCCTGACCACCGATGGTGGCTTCTCCGCCGCCAATAACTGAGCGCATAACTGACCTCAAGAACGGACCGCGCCATGCCCAGCATCGATCTCACCGGACACACCGCCCTGGTCACCGGCGGTAGCGGCGAACTCGGCCGCGTGCTGTGCCGCAACCTGGCCGCATGCGGCGCAGCGATTGCCGTGCACTACCACGCAGGCCGCGAACGAGCCGAGGCCGTGGTCGCCGAAATTGTCGCCGAGGGCGGCCGCGCGCTCGCGGTGGCCGCTGATATTACCGATGCCAACTCGGTGCTGGCCATGCGCGACACGATCAAGCAAGGTCTGGGCCCGGTGAGCATCCTCGTGCCCAACGCAGTGATCCAGTACCAGTGGACCTCGGTCCTCGAACAAGATGTGGCTGACTATGAAAGCCAGTTCCGCAGCTGCGTAGTTCAGGCGGTGCTGCTGGCCAAGGCCTTTGTGCCCGACATGCGGGCCCGCGGCTGGGGCCGCATCGTGGCCACCAACACCGAATGCACGATGCAGTGTTGGCCCGGCCAATCGGCTTACGTTGCGGGCAAGGGCGGGATGGACCGCCTCCTGCGCGTGCTGGCCAAAGAGGTGGGTAGCGACGGCATTACCGTCAACCAAGTGGCCCCAGGCTGGATGATCAGCGACAAGTATCGCGGCGAGGGCGCCATTGATGACAGCGGCTACATCGAACGCACGCCGCTGCCGCTCGGGCACCGCGGCGAAGACCAAGACATCGCCAACGCGGTGTGCTTCTTGGCCTCCGACTTGGCGCGCTTCATCACCGGCGCCTATCTACCGGTCTGCGGCGGCAACGTCATGCCTGCGGTGTGATCGCAAAGTCAGCTACGCGCACGCCTTCGGTCCACTGCGGCAGGCGCGGTGCGGGGCCACTGATCTGCACCACGTTGCGATCAGCCAAATCATTGATCGCGGCCCATAAACTGATGTCGCCCCAAAACACCGGGTGGCCATCGGCCGTGAACACCGCGCGCATCAGTTCACCAGGCGCGCTGTGGCCAGAGCGAATCGCCGCGAGCGCCAAGCTCGCCAAACGCCCGAGCCCGGTAAGCGGGTCTGGCCGTTCCTGCAGCCAGCGTGCACAGGCCGCGGGCACCCATGGCAGTGGCGCATCGTGTTCCGCTGCCAGCGCCTGCAGAGCGGCGTCATCCTGCTGGGCGAAGGCCGCGTCTACACGCTGCGCGTAAACAACCTGGTCATCACCCAGCGGCGCGCGCTGTGGATAGCAGGCCGCCAACTGGACCGGGCTCAACTGACCCAGACCGTCATAGGGCACCACTGCTGGATGCGCGTCGACCACCAGTAATTCAACGCCGGCCGTATTGGTATCAGCCAGCCGTGCGATCACGTGCACCAGCATTGCCATGTCAAACAAGCAGGCGTCAAACCACAACACCAGCGGCCGTTCGCCGCGCTGCTTCAGCACCTGATACTGCTGGCTCAGAGTTGATTCGACTTCGACCACACTGAGGCCGCCGGCGGTGAAGGCCGACAGAAAGTTCGCGCGCGCCGCCAAGGCCTCAGCGCTCGGCCAGCCCGGCACCCGCACTGGGCCATCATACAGCACGTCGTGCCAGACAAACACCTCGCCCGGCACATCCGAATGCCGCAGCAGTTCGCCGCAGCAATCACCACTGGTCAGATGCAAGGCCTCAGTCATACCGCCAAGCATGGACGCCAGACCCAACGCAACAAGGCGCACCCGAGGGCGCGCCTTGTTGCGTTTACCAGACTGCAGAGCAGCTACTTCGCGTCGTCATCCAATTGCTCGACCTCGGTTGCCAGCGGCTCCTGATCGATCGCGTTGGGATCCGGCTCGGCCAGGGCTTCGGCCACCAGCGCGCTGGCGGGCTTACCCTTGTTCAGCAGCACCAGGATTGGCGCAGCCACAAACACCGAGGAGTAGGTACCCAGCAGCAAACCGACCAGCAAGGCGACCGAGAACGAATTCACGCCTTCGCCGCCGAACAAGACCAAGATCAGCACCACCGCGATGGTGGTCAACGAGGTCAAAATCGTTCGGCTCATGGTTTGCGCGATCGAGATATCGATGATCTCCTTGAGGCCCAACTGCATCTTGGCGATGTTTTCGCGGATACGGTCGAACACCACGATGGTGTCGTTCAGCGAGTAACCGATGATGGTCAGCAAGGCCGCGATCACCGTCAGGTCGATATGCACGTCCATCAAGTCGAGCAAACCAACGGTAATCACCACATCGTGCACCAAAGCGATGATTGCGCCAAGACCATAGCGGAACTCAAAACGAGCCGCGATGTAGGCCAAGATAGCCGCAATCGCGATCAGCATTGCCCACAGTGCGCGACCCTTCATCTGGTCACCAACCAAGGGCGAGAAGTGCTGCGAACTCGGGAAGGGCTGATCCACCGCGATCGCGGCGCTCGCCAAGGTTTCCACCGACAGGTCATAGACCTCAGCCGCCTGACTCAAACGACCACGCATCACGTCATTGCTCGCTTCGCCGAGTAAGGTCTGCGCCCGAGCCATGATCGCATCCTTGCGAATCAGGTCGGTCAAGGGCGCGGGCGCAGTCTCGTAAGTGAGGCTGATCACCGCGCTTGGCTTAGCACTATCAGCGCCTGCGGTCACCGTGGCCGTTATGATCTCGTCGCGCGCCTCCAAACGCGCAGCCGCCTCTTGGAGGCGGTCGGCATCGGGAGCACCGATCAGAGTCAGCTCGATATGGAGGGTTTCGCCATCCCAACTGAGCGCCTCAATTTCGTCACCCTCATTCGCCAGATAGGCATCAAAGGCACCGCGCAACTGTTCTTGGAAGGCAACCTGCTGATCTTCCACGCGCGCCGTCAGCGTAGCAATCACGTCACGCAAGCCCGAGGCCTGCTTGCCAAGCGTGCGCAGCTCTTCGGTGTGCTTGACGCCGTTCTCCTGCTCATCGCCCTGCAATCGAGTGATATCGCGAGTGGTCGCGGCCAGCTCATCTTCCTTGCTCGCGCGCTCGCGCTCAATCCGTGCACCCTCTAGATCGCGACCCTTGAACATCCACTGACGGCTGGCGGTGCCGGCCTGGGTGAAGTCCGCAAAGTAGGGCAGCAATTGGATCGCGCTCGGATCGAGTAGGTCTTCGCCAGCAGCGGCGGCATCGCCGAGAATGGTTCGTACCTGCTGGTTATCAAGCGGTTCGGTGAAGGTAACCTGCACCATGTGACCACCGGTAAAGTCGATGTCGAACTTGGCATCCACATCGCCAACGCCGAACCACTCAACCGCCGAGGCGATCAACAGCAAACCCGACACCGGCAATACCAACCAGCGGTATTTGGTGTAGGGCAAGCGTACGTCTTTGATGAAGCCAGGAATCTTCACCGATTCCTTGCCACGATAGAACCACTCGGTGGTCATACGGCCCACGTAGAGCGCACCGAACATCGAGGTCAGAATACCAACCATCAAAGTCAGACCGAAGCCCTGGATCGGGCCGGTACCCACCACGTACAAGATCAAAGCAGTCAGGAAGGTCGTCAGGTTAGCGTCGAGAATCGTGATGAAGGCGCGGCCGTAACCATTTTCAATGCCGGTTGCCACATCTACGTCGTCATGTATTTCTTCGCGCAGACGTTCAAAAATCAGGATATTGGCGTCTACCGCCATACCAACGGTTAGCACCAAACCAGCCAAGCCGGGCAAGGTCAAGGTGGCGCCAAAGATCGACAGCACCACGAATACCAAAACCACGGTGGTTGCCAGCGAGGCAATCGCCACAGTGCCGAGCCGCATGCGGTAATAGCCCCACATGATCACCAGGATCAAACCAAGGCCGGCCAGCATCGACCACGCGCCCTTGGCGATGGTTTCCTGACCCAAAGACGGGCCAACCACGCGTTCGGAAGTCACGCGCGGCGTCACCGCCAACGAACCGGCCTTCAGCACGGTGCGCAGGCTATCGACCTCATCGCTGGTAAAGCGACCGGTGATAACCGCGTTGGCGCCAGCAGCGCTGCGCACGAAGGGCGCCGATTCAACGGTGCCATCCATCGAAATCGCAAACAGACCCAGACCCTTCTTGGCCTCGAAGTCAGCCTTGATGCGTTCGCCAAACACTTGGTTGGTGGCACCACCAGCAGCCGTGAAGGTAATACCAACCGCCACTTCACCTTCGTGATTAGTGGGGAAGGCGTCTTGAACGTCTTCACCGGTCAGAACCGCCTTGCCGAGGTGATAGAACACAGCCGGGGCCGTACCGGGCGCCGGCTTCTCTGGATACACAACGTCAATAAAGGGCTTACGCGGCACACCAACTTCGCGGTAATCACGACCAAAGTTCCACGTACCGTTATCCTGTTCGACCAGGAAATTACCGACATCGGCTGCCGGCGCGTTGAAGTCTGCCTGATTCGGGCGCCGCACGCTGAGGTTGCTGTTCGGCGCCAGCTGCAGCACCGACTTGACCTCACGGATTTCGAGGCGACCGGTGGTCTCCAACACCTTGCGCGTACGCGCAGCATCGGCCTGGGTACCACCAGGGATAACCACCTGCACTTCACCAGAGGTCAGGCGGAACACCTGCGGCTCGGTGAGCCCACGCGCGTCGAGGCGGCGGCGCAAAATGCCAACCACCACTTCGTCGGCCGGCACCTGCTGATTATCGCGGTTGTACAAACGCGCGGTAAATTCAACACCACCACGCAGGTCGATACCCAAATTGACGTGGAACAGATCGTGCGCCGGGTTGGCTTGGCGGAAACCCGTGCTTTGCAGCCGGTTGACCAAGTCCTTGGGGGAAACGGTATCGTCGACCAGCTTAAAGGTAAAGCCATGCCCATCGGGCAGGGGCTTGAAGCTGTCAGGAACGATCTCAATCGCTTTAAGCGCGCGCTTCTCGTTGCCAGCCAAGCGCTTGGCAACCGCCTCGCGCAACTCCTCAAAAGCGGCGCCGCCACCCTCTTGGAAATTGACCGGACGCCCGGCGACGTCTTTGAAGGTTAGCGCAACCACCGCCGGTTCGGGGCGGTCAAGGGTGACGGTGAGCTCTTGCGAGCCAACCATCACCTTGTTTTGCACAAAGAGCAGCACCAGGGCGGCAACACCGACCAGTGCTACGAGGAATACACGACGACTCACGTCCTACTCCTTCTTGGCTTCATCGGAGACGACGGTTTTGACCGCGCCCGCGGCCACCGTCAGCACCGACTCGCCACCGGTCTTGATGTCAAACTCGGCCTCGCCCTTGCGGACAATCTCACCACGCAGGCCACCAATGGTCTCCACCTTGTCGCCGAGCTTGAGGGTCTCGATCATGTTCGCGAGCTTGGCCTTCTCCTTCTTCTGCGAACGGAAGGTGCTGAACAGCATGAAGCCCATCAGCACAAAGAAGGCGAGGAAGATCCACTGCGAGCCACCAGACGAGGCCGCATCGGCAGGGTCAGTACCAGGGGTGGCGCCAGGGGTGGCGCCAGGGCTCGGGGCGGAACCGCCACCGGCCGGGGCTGCAGGACCGCCGGTACCACCAGCGTTGGCTTCAGCAAAGGCCACAGATGCGGCCACGAGCAAAACAATAATACGATGCATGTTGTTCCTTGAGGGACCCGTGGGCCCGAATGCGACGGAAGACGTCACTACATGATGAATGAGTTGTGGGGGTTATGCGGCGCGGCTGCGCCCACAGTGGCGTTAGGGAGCGCGCGCGCCGCCAGCAGAACCACGCCGCATGCACGGCGCCGGAGCAGACCATGCCAGCGGGGCGACGAGCCGTGCCCGAGCCTGCCGAGGGGCCGGGGCCAAAGCCTCGGTAACCACACAAGTTGAGCCACGACGGTCGGTTACATCACCATCTGGGCTGCCGGCAATGCTGGTATCAGCGCGACGGTCAACGCCATCAGACACCACAGCGCGCACCCCGCCTGCCATAGACAGCAGGAGAGCGAGAACGGCCAACACGGACCGGCGCGGAAGGCAACCGAGGACGGTCATGGGGCGGGGATGCTATGGAGCCACGGCAAAAGGCCAGGAACTTGCCGGCCCCACGGCCTCAGCGTGCCACCGACGCCGCCGTTCAGCGCGCCAGTAACACCCGCGCCACGCTGGCCTCGGGCCAAGCTGGGCGTTCGGCCACGGCCTCAAGGCGCCGCTGGGCCTGCTGCAGATCGCCGGCGCGACGCGCCTGCTCGGCCAGCAGAAGCTCGAGCAGAGGGCGCGATGGATGCCACGGCGGCGCACGTAACTCGCTCGTGGGCGCTTCCGAACTGGCCAAGATCCGCGCCAGGCTTGCCAAGGGGCTGGCGCACCGCGCTGCCTCGGCCTGGCTCAGAGCCTGGCCTTGAACCAGTCGCAGGGCCCAGCCACCAGCCATGCGGTCGAAGCCACCATCGGCCAGGCTCAGCGCCGCGGTCATGCGCGCCGCTTCGTCTGCGGGCTGCGTTAAGCAGGCACCAACCAGCAAGCGGCTCCACGGTGCCGACCAAGGATCATACCCGGCCTCACCGAGGCGCTCGACCCAGGACGACCACGTCCCCTCGCCCCGCATGACCGCCTCCAGCCCGGCCGCCACCGCTGGATCGGCCAGCGGCGGCCAAGCCCAGGCCTCCTCAGCCACCACCAACTCATGGGCGGCATAGGCAAGGTAGCGTCGGTCGGCCTCGGTTGTGGCCTCGCGGGCAAAGTCAGCGGCAAAACGACGCGACGGCTCGCGGCCGCGCAAGAAGGCAGCCAGCGACGACTCTGGCCGCAAGGCCCCCCAACACAGAGCCAAAGATTCATCCCAGCGCTCAGGCAGGTCCTCTGGCTCACCGCGTGACCACGCCAGCCAAGCCGTCAACTCGTCACCACGTAGCCGCAAATTTGCGAATGCTTCGCGGCGCACGAGGCCATCCCAGGGCAGCAAGGCATAGTGCTCAGCGGCCAAGGTCGCTGCTACGCGCGCGTCGGCCACCCTTGGGCTGCTGGCTGGCTCAGCCAAGGGCGCCGGTGAGCGAAGTTCGCGCGCCGCCGCGTGCAACCACAGGGCCAAATCCACCGGATCATCGGAGCGATCAACCACCGGCGTCAACAGCAGGGCACGCTCCGTCTCGCTGTGCCACAGGCTCAACATGCGTTCGCGCCACCACGCGTCACCACGCTCACGCTCGTCAACCGCGGACAGCAAGCGCTCGGGCGAACCCAGCCCGGCCTGCGGAAGACGTCGCGCCACCATCAAGGCTGGCAGCAGCACCGCGGCGCGGGTGCTCGTGGTTACGCCCGCCGTTTGCGCCGCTTCGCGCACCGCATCAAGCAGCACCGAGCGCTGATCTGGTGGCAAGCCATCAAGTACGGCGGCCAAGCGCGCCAACTCCTGAGCTGGATCGGCCCCATCCTGCAAACTCGCCGCTTGCACTACGAGGTCGTGATAGCGTACGTCGCCCGGCCCGAGTTGGGCCCAGCCAACATCGCCGCCCGCGAGTGGCGCAGGGTCAACATGATCGATGATCAACTTCCCATCAATGCGAACCCGATGCCGCGCATTGCGCACTTCCCATTCAATGCGGTGGTCACCTACCGCATCCAGCCCCTCCTCGGACAGCGCCAGCAAGCGGGCGCCACGATACAGGTGCGTTGGCTCGTTATCGTGCGCTAATTGCAGACGATATCCGCTGCGCCAGCGGCCCTGTGGCGCGGCGGCAAAAATCACCACTGCGGCGCCGGGGCCCGGATCACGAATCACACCCAGCTCCAAGCGCAGGTCTTGCCCGAGGGCTTCAGGCAAGGCCACGGCGGCAAGCGCGCCACCGTCGTACGCGGCGCCGGCAGCGGTGACCGTCCACGCACCTTCCAGCACCCGAAGCCGCCGCAAATCAGGGACCTCGCGCAGTGACAAATTCGCCACCGGTGGCGCCCACGCCGCCACATCGGCCCGCCACAACCACAACGGAATAATTGCGAGCACCAACACGGTCAGCAGCAAAACCAGGGTCAAAGACACCGCAGCGGCATGACGACGCAGCAAACCCCACAAACGCAGCCACAGCGGATCACCACGGGCCACGATTGGTTCGCCGTTTTGGATGCGCTGCAAATCAGCGACAAAGGCCTGCAAACTGCGATAGCGCCACCGCGGGTCTGGATGCGAGGCGCGCAGCAACACCACCGCCAAGTCGCGGTCGAGCGGACGGTCACCAGGACCGCGCAACAGGCGCGTACTGGTCAGCATCGCGGCGGTTATCGGGCGCCGTGAGCGCTCGGGCTCGGGCGCGGCGCCAGTCAGCAACTCGCGCAGGATCACGCCCATCGCATACACGTCGACGCGTTCATCGGCGCGCCGCCGTGCATCAAACTGCTCAGGCGCTAGGTAGCCCATGGTCCCAACCACCTTGGAGGTTTGGGTCAGGCGACGCCGCTCGTGGACGTCTGCCACGAGGCCAAAATCCACCACCACCGGCTGGCCGCCCGGTTGCAACAGCACGTTCTCTGGCTTGAGGTCTCGATGCACTAGGCCGCGCGAATGGGCATGCGCCACCGCCGTGCCCACCGAGATAGCCAGCTGAACCGCTGCCGCGCGCGGCAGCAGGCGCCGCCGTTCGGCCGGCAGCGGAAAAATCTCACGGCGTTGGATGGCACCAATGAGCGCCGGCAACTCGTTGGCCACACCAGGCCCGTTGCACTCCAACAGCTCACGCAGCGTCACCTCGCCGTGGTGATCCATCGCATACCAGGGCCGACCCTGGTACTCACCGGCGGCACGGATCCGGATAATGCCCGGATGGCTCAAACGCCGGCAGGCCTCGATTTCACGACGAAACCGCTCGCGCCCCCGCTCGTCGAGCACTTCGGCCAATTTGATCGCCACGGCTTCGCCATCGGCCCCGGTGGCCGACAGCACCAGGCTCATGCCACCCTCGGCAATCACCCCAGTGATGGTGTACGCATCAATGCGATCGGGATACAGCGGAGACGGAATCATCGCCGCTGGCCCTCGCGCAGCGCAATCGCAACCTGCCGCACCGGCTCGGGTGCATGCGCCGATAACTCACGCAGGCGTTCACGGCCGGCTCGCGTAGCCCCAAGCGCCACGCACCGCCGCGCTGCAATTAATTCGAGCCACGGCCCGAGGCCATGCGTTACATCGAGTCGCGTTTGCGGCACCGTATTCGGCGCCAAGTACAGCTCGCGCATCAACTCGCGCACGGGCCCGGCCGCTTGATCAATCAAGCCCTGCGGCACCGCTCCCTCCCGGGCATGCAGACTCAAACTCACCACCAGCTCAACGCTGTGCTGACCGCGCAGCATCCGGCGCGCCCACGGCAACCAGGGCATCGGATTGTCAACGCTGGCCAAGCGCGCCGCCAGCACCGCCAAGGAGGCCACCGCCACCTCATCGCTAACCGCATCCCCCAGCACCAGGGCCGGCAAGGCCGGGAGATCGGCTACCAAGGCAGCACTATCAGCCGGGGCCTCTGAGCCAGCCGTCTGCAACACGGCGGTTACCGCTGGGCTGCCATCATCAATCACCAGCGCGATCGCACCCTTGCTTCCGCGCAACATATGCCACACCTCGCTGGGCACTGCTGCGTCTTGCGGCCAAGCGCCACCCAGCAGGCAGCGTTGCCATTCGCTGTGGGCTGTAGCAATGCGCAAGTGCGCGGCCCAGGCGTCCTCATACCCAGCCAGGACCAGCTCCGTCACCGCGGCCTCAAAAGCCGCCAAATCACCGGTTTCGGTCATGAGCTGTCGCGCTGCTTGCACATGCAAGAATTGCACCGCCGCCTGATTGTGCCCGAGATGCGGCAGCAAGCGTGCGATGCAACGGCGCCGATATTCGCCACGCAGCGCCCACTGACCCCAGCACGCCAGCACCACCAACTCGGACGTACTCAAATGCAGCACGGCATCGTCTACCAAGGGGCCGAGGGCAACCGGGCTCTCGCCTTGCGCCACAGCCGCCGCAATCACCTGGCGGTGGTAGGCGAGGCGGTCGACCAGATCATCGCGGCTGGCTCGCAGCTGTTCGCGATGCCGATCATGCTCAGCGGCATCGCGAACAAACGCGCCGCGGCGCAACAACCAATCAGAGCGACGCTCATCGCCCGCTGAAGCCCGCTGCAACAAGGCTGCCAAATCGTCATCGCCGCGCGCACGCAGCTGCGCAGCCACCGGCGCTTCGGCCCGCTCGGCCGCAGCCCCAAGGCGCATCGCCAACCAGTCGTCACGCACGGTTTCCACGTCGCGCGCCGCCTGCACCGCGCGCAACTGCGCACCACCCTCGACGTTCACCCCAACATCCAGTAAAGGCACCGCCTGCCACAGGCGCAGTAATTCGCCGTTCTGGTCAGCCACGACCAAGCGATCATCAACGCGCTCACAACTCAGCGTTGCGCTCGGCGTCAGGTTTTGAAGCCACAGCAACTGATCGCGCCGGTACAGGCTCAGCACCCCGGGCGCCAAAGCCCCCACCACCAAGCGGTAGGCTGGGGCATCAGCTGCCCCGAGGCGCACGCCCCAGGGCTCTGCGCCATCAGCCGGCGCAAGCACCTGAAAGCGCAGGCCTGAAACCGGCACGCTTGAGACAGCCGGATCATAGACCTGCCAATCAACCACCACGCGACGGTCAGCCCGCCACAACAGCACCACCACAAACACCGTCACCAGCAGCAGCGCTACGAGGCTCGCCGCCAATACCACGTGTCGTTGTATCAGGGCAAGGACACGACGGTGCCAAGCCGGCATCCGTGCCTGCACCGACTCGCCGCGCTGGAAACGACGCAAATCGTTCAGCAACACACCCGCGCTACGCGTGCGCCGGTTGGGGTCGGGATCCAAGGCCTGATACACAATGCGTCGCAACTCAACCGGAACGCTGCGATCAAGCCGCAAACGCTCGGCGCCATCACGGCGGCGTGGCGGCGGCGACGCGGTCAAACACTCGTACAGCATCGCGCCCAACGCGTACACGTCAGCGCGCTCGTCGAGTTCCTCACCGGCCAACTGCTCAGGAGCAATGTAGGTATAGGTGCCCACCACTTCGTGGTCAGCGGTCAAGCGCAGCGGGCTGGAGAGATCACGCGCAACGCCGAAATCCGCCAACACCGGATCGCCATTATGGCTCAACAGAATGTTTGAGGGCTTGAGATCACGGTGCAACACGCCGCGGCTGTGCGCATGCGCCACCGCTTCCACAACCCGCTCCATCACCGCCAACGCAGCCGAGCGCGGCAGGCCGATGCGCTTTTCCGCCGACTGATGGTCGAGCTCGCCGGCCGACACGCCCTGGACCAAACTGGCCAAGTCTTCCAGACCGCCGCGCACACGCACCGCGAGCACATCGGCCAGGTTGACGCCACTAACGAAGTCCATCGCATACCACTGCCGGCCGCGCCACTCGCCGTTGTCGAGAATGCGGACGATGCCCGGATGCGCCAAAGACCGAGTCGCCCGCACCTCTTGCCGAAACCGGGCCGAGGTCTGCGGGTCATCGCGCAGCGCCACCTTGAGCGCCACCGGCTCGCTTTGCGCATCGCGCACCAGATACACCGTGCCCATGCCGCCACGCCGCAACTCGCGCTCGACCAGATAAGGACCGATCGCGCCAAGCCGTTCGCCACTGTCTTCGACCGAATCGGGGGGCATGGCGCGAGTA
>JAQIBG010000342.1 GCA_027859175.1 Planctomycetota bacterium
CCGAGGGTGATGATGACGGCGAACCAGTCAGCGACGAGCCCGACTCGAGCGACTCGCTTGAAGTTCCGGCAGCAGTCGAACCCGCGCCCGAGGTCAGCAGCGTTGAATCGAGCGAGGAGCACGAAGCAGCGCCCGAAGCCGACAAAGCGCCTGAAGCCGACAAAGCGCCTGAAGCCGACAAGGCCCCAGAAGCCAACGAAGCGCCAGCGCAAGACGACGAAACCGATCGTGAAGAACGCCGTTCACGCCGTCGCCGGCCGCGTCGTCGTGAACACGACGACGCCGAGGGTGACGGCGAGCCGCCCGTTGCCATCGGCCCAGTGGAAGACGAGCCCACCCCCAAGGCCGCCCCGCGCGCAACGCGCGTGGTGCCGGCCGAAGAGGCGCCCACCTTGCCGCTGGAAATGCAAGAAGCCGAGGAGCTTGCTGCGCGCCCAAAAGCGGAGGGCTTCCGCCACCTGGGTCTGTGTGAGCAGATCCTGGCGGACCTCGTTGACGTTGGCTATTCCGACCCCACTCGGATCCAGGAAGATGCCATCAGCATCGCCACCGCCAGCAAAGACATGATCGGCCAGAGCCAGACCGGCAGCGGCAAAACCGCCGCTTTCGTGCTGCCTGTGCTACATCGCCTGTACGAGATCGAAGGCCAAGGGCCGGCCGCCCTGATCCTGTGCCCCACGCGCGAACTCGCGCGCCAGGTGCACGCCGAATTCACCCGCATGTCGGGTAAATCTGGCGCTCGTGCAGCTCTGATCTACGGCGGCGTAGGCATGGACGACCAGTTCCGGGCCTTGGCCCGCCACCCGCATGTCGTGATCGGCACCCCTGGCCGCATCATCGACCACGTTCGTCGTCGCACGCTCGATCTGTCGCGCCTGTCGATCTGCGTGCTCGACGAAGCCGACCAGATGCTCGACATTGGCTTCCTGCCCGACATCGAGTGGGTGCTGAAACACACGCCGCCCAAACGCCAGATGCTGTTGTTCTCGGCCACCATGCCCGACGCAATTCGCAAGCTCGCTAGCAAGCACATGCACGACCCTGAAACCGTGCACGTGGCACCAGAAAATGTCACGGTTGAAAGCGTCGATCAAAAGTACATCGCGGTTGACCCCGATAAGAAGACTGCGCTGCTCGCGCACTTCATCGAAACATTCAAGCCCGAGCAGATGGTGGTGTTCTGCAACACCAAGCACCAGACCGATCGCGTTGCCGCGGTGCTCAAGCGCAAGAATATCACCGCGCATGCCATCCACTCAGACCTGCCGCAGAGCAAGCGCGAGAAGACCCTCCAGGACTTCCGCGATGGCAGCCTGATGTGCCTGATCGCCACCAATGTTGCGGCCCGTGGCCTCGACATCCCGGCAGTCTCGCACGTGGTGAACTACGACATTCCGATCAACCCGGAAGAGTACGTCCACCGCGTTGGTCGTACCGGACGCATGGGACGTGAGGGCATTGCCCGCACATTCGTGACGCCGGAAGACGGCCAGTTTGTGGTCGAGATCGAAAAGCATATCGGCCTGATGCTCGACGAAGAAATCGTCGAAGGCATGCTGGCGACCACGGCCAAAAAGGCCCATCGCCCAATCGGCGACTCCACGGTCAAAGGCCCACGCCTGCTTAAGCCGATCTCCGGTGGCATCCGCCTCGGACGCCGCCGCCGCTAAGGCATTGAGCTTTCTGTAACGCAAACGGTCACCCTTTCGGGTGGCCGTTTGCGTTTGGGGGTCCTGGGTCCTAGACAGGGCTGCGCCCATTGGGTCGTAGGGACAGCCAAGAACAGCCAGAGTACTTGTGCATTCGGGCGGGGTTCGGGGCGGCCAGCCCCGGCCTAAGACTGTGCAACGGCCACCCTTTCGGGTGGCCGTTTGCGTTTGCGGGTCCTGGGTCCTCGACAGGCTGCGCCCATTGGGCCGTGGGGACAGCCAAGAACAGCCACCGCACTAAATTCGGGCGGGGTTCGGGGCAGCCAGCCCCGGTCCAAGACTGCGCAGCAGTCGGCCTAGGACCCAGGACCAAGGCCATCTGCAAACCGCAGACCAACACCCAGACCCAACACACCTAGGACCGCAAGGTAACCCGGCGCCGGCCACTGCGCCAAGCGCGCAGCACTTCACGATGCCAGCGACTCACGGTCGGATGATTGAACTGCGCCACCGGTATCGTGTCGGGCCAACCGCCGGGTCCGCGCTGCGGCACAGCCGGAAATGCATCGAGCTTCACGAGATAGAAGCGCGCGATCCACGACCGCAGCACGTACAGATCAATGCTGGGACCAAAGCGACTCGGGCACCAGGCCAACTCTTCACGCAACTCACGGCGCAGAGCCATCAGCGGTTGCTCATGAAATTCGCGCCCGCCACCGAAGCAGGTCAGATGGCGCGCGGCCAGACTTTGCTTGGGATAGCGGCGCTCCATCAGCAGGCGCCCGTGGCGGTCGAGCAGAATTGCGCAAACGTAGGCGGGCTGGCTTCGCACGTGTGCATACTACTGCCCTCGCGTGGAGCACCAATGCCTCTTGCCGGCGAGCCGGATTTGCCACTATGCCGTGCATGACTACCCCCTCACGTTTCACACGTTTCCTCCTCTCCGGTGCCCTCCTCGCCGGCGCGAGCCTTGGCCTCCAGGCCGAAGAAGCCGCGTCCGACGAGGCCAAGCCCTTCATCGTGGCCGCCGCGCCCGATGTAGCCGCCACCAAGGCGCGCTGGGCCAGCAC
>JAQIBG010000406.1 GCA_027859175.1 Planctomycetota bacterium
GAGGGAGTTGAGAGTTTGAGTTGAGGCGTGGTTGGGGTTGGGCGTGGCCTGACTGTTCCCACGACCCAAGCGCCGCTAGGCGCGTACCAGGACCCAGGACCCACACGGGCTGTCCCCCCACGACCCAAGCGCCGCTAGGCGCGTCCTAGGACCTAGGACCCAACCTTAACCCGCTATCCGGCAGTGACTTGGACCCTGGCCCTGGCCAGGAAGCCCTTGCGATTGGCGAAAACCACTGAACCATCTGTGAACACAAGCGTTTACCATGGCGATGTCAGCAGTACTCGCCCTTACCGAACAGGATGACTCCAACGACGTGAGCACGCTGTCGGATACCCAGGTCATGGAGCGCTTGCGCGATGGCGATGATGATGCCCTCGCCATTATCGTTGAGCGCTACCAGAACGAGTTGGTGGGCTACTTCTACCATCACTGCTGGGATCAACTCAACGCTGAAGATTTGGCGCAAACGGTCTTCATCAAGCTGTTCCGCGCGCGGGCGCGCTATCAAGCCACCGCCAAACTGCGGACCTACCTGTACCGCATCGCCCACAATGCCTGGGTCGACTTTGTACGGCGGCAACGCAACCATCTGAGTCTTGATGCCGAAGTGGGCCACAACGGCCTGCGCCTGGTAGACACCATGGCGCAAGACTTCGACCCCGAAGAAAACTCGCGCGAAGCACTGGTGCGCCGCCGGATTCAAGAAGCGGTTGAGCTGCTGCCCGAGGGCCAGCGCGATGTATTTGTGCTGGCCAATAATCAGGGCCTGAAATATCAAGAAATCGGCGGCATCTTAGACATCCCCGAGGGCACGGTCAAAAGCCGTATGCACGCCGCCGTGCGTAATCTCCGTAAACACCTTGCCGATCTGGTAGACGAGTCATGAGCGACTCCGATCCTATTTTCCGCGCGCTGCACCAGGGCGACGAAGCCTGCCCGGATGGCCGGGCCTTGGCTGCGATCGGTCGTTTGGCGCGTGAAGCCGCGCAGCCGCCCAAGGCGGTTGACCTGCGGGCCTCGGTGTTGGCAGCCTGCGCTGAACTCGGCGACGCAGCCGACGACGATCTGATCGACGAGATCTACGATGGTGACGGCGCCGCCGCCGCCGCCGCCGACCCTGGTTTGGCTAAGCTCGGTGAGATTGTGCGCGAAGCCGCCAGTCTTGAGCGAGAGCCGGATCTCCTGCCCAAGCTCGAGGGTAAGATTCAACGCATGTCGACGCGCCGCATGGCCGTGGCCGGTGTTGATCATGCCCGCAGCTGGCGCATCTGGACCATCGTAGTGGCCAGCCACGTGGCGGCTTTGTTCGCCTTGGCGGTGCTGAACGTGCGCTTTTCTCAAGCGCAGCAGGATAATGGCCGCCCCTTGCTGTATCAGTTTGACGGCGCCCGGCTGAGTCAGCGCATGGTCGAGATAGACCTCGCCCTGCCCGCCACCTGGGCCGAGAGCAGCCCCGACATGTTGCTCGCGCTGCGCAGCAACGCCAAGCTGCGCAACCAAGCGCGCGCCAGCTACGTGATGCGCGACGCGGCCGGTACCGTGGGCTCGGCCCTCACCTGGCTGCAAGCCCGGCAAGACACCAAGAGCGGCGCCATCGGCATGCTCAGCGGCTTGGCCGCGCATGACCTCGCGGTGCAGAGCTTGGCCGGCCTCGCCTTGTTGGGCGAAGGCCTCGATGATCCAAGCCGCCGCAACGCGGCCAACCTGGTGTGCACCTGGGTGCTAACGCATGTTGCCGACCAAGAGGTGCTCGACCGCACCGTTGGCGGTCTGGCCGCCCTGACCCTCACCGAGGGTGCACTGCTACTGGAGCGTGACGACCTGCGCGCCGGGGCCGAAAGCCTGTTGCTGCAACTCAGCGCCAGCCCTGGGCATGAGCGCAGCGTTGGTCTGCTGGTGGCTGCCGAACTGGCCGCCGTTGCAGGCTGGTCGGTGCCGGAGCCCTTGCGCGCTTCGATGCGCGCCGAGGCCAACGATGCCAACGCCGTGTACGCCAAGCAGATTGGTCACGGTGCTGCCGCCGCCATGGGTGCCGTCACCCAGTTCTTGAGCGATCGCCCCGAGCCCGACGCCGAAGGCCGCCTCGACTTGATGGCCTGGTGGTTGCCCAGTCTCGCCGTGCGCGAGGTGGGGGGCATCTTGTGGTTCCAGTGGAGCGAAGAGCTGCAGCGCAACCTGCTGCCGCGTTTCTCCTCCACGCCCAACGGCGAAGCCTGGCTGCCCGGGCAAATGGTGCGCCATGCCGGCGTGGCCGGCCCCGCCGCCGATGTGTTCGCCACCAGCCTCGCGGTGCTGATCTTGCAGACGCCCTATCGCTACCTGCCGCTGCAGCACTAGGGCGCATCGCTCACACCCTGGGTATGTTTTTTAATGTTAGGCTGCAGTTACACGCCTTGTGGCAGGTATCACAAGGCGCATGGTGCGGGCTGGGGGCCGAGGGGCCGAGCCCCTCGATGTGAGAGTCTAGCAACGCAGTGAGAGTGTGAAAAATCCAGGCTAGACTCAGCGAATGTCGAGCACGTAGCTGTCGGCATACTGCCCGTGCAGCGCCGCCTGAGCCCGCTCAGCGGCCGACTTGGCCATCCCAATAACGCCGTCGTCTACCCCGTAGATCAACTGCAGGCCGCCCTTACGCGGCGTACGTACGCCGAAGTTGGCTCCGATGCTGGCGCCATAGCGCCGATTGTGTGCAGCGGCCACCTTAGCGAAGCGCTCGCGCTCAGCATCGGCCGTGCCCTTACCCACCGAAGCCAGCACCAGCACGTACGAACCCGCCGCAACGGCGGCCGGTTGCCTTGGCTGTGGTGTCGGCTGATAGCGCGGCGCTGGCTGCGCCTGTGGCGCGGCGGCCGGCCTGGGCTCGGCGCGCTGATGCTCCGACTCGGTGAGCGCGGTGGTCAGTCGGCGATTATCCGCGCGACTGGCCTCTAGCTGGGTGGTCAGGCGTTGGTTCTCGCGCTGAAGCTGGGTTTGGGCCACATCATCACGGCCAGAACAGCCGGCGATGAGGCAAACAGCAAGGAGGGGAGGGGCGTACTTGATCATAGAATGATCCTTTCTGACCACATCTTGTCTGCTCGGTGCCCAATCCTTTCGCTTCGCTCTGCGCGCAGCCCACAAGGCTGGACAGAAGCCACGCTAACATGGCAGGCTGTTGTATGACGGCCTGCGGGGGGTTGAAGGGGGGTCGTAGACCCCACTGGGTAAAGAGTCGCCTCAAGAAAACCTTGGAAAATGGCGACTGCAGGGAGCCCAAGGTTTATTTGAGGCCAGCAGGCTGGTGTATTTCAGCAGCCTGCTAAGCTCCCGCGATGCCCGTATTTCTCCCAGCTCGTGTTCTGCTTGTGGTCGGCCTCCTGGTAGCCGTGGCCGGGGCGGTGGTGGCCTTCACCATCGGCAGTGAATCCATGGCCCCGATGATGGCCCCGCTTCTGTTCGGCTTTGGCTGCTACAAAGGCGCCATCGCCCTCGACACCCTGTTGACCCGCCGCCGCAATCCCGAAGCCTACCAGCGCATCGAACAGCACCACGGCAGCCGCAGCGCCGTCACCAGTTGGATCGTCTACAAGTTCGCCGCCATGGCCGTGGCCTGGCTCGCCGCCGGCTACTTGGCAACTCGTATCATCGCCTGATTCGTCCAGCCAATGGAGGCATTGACACCGCCCAACAGATTACCATACTCCGCCCTCCCACGAGGGATCGCACTTCGGTGCACACCGCGGGGTAGAGCAGTCTGGTAGCTCGTCGGGCTCATAACCCGAAGGTCGGAGGTTCAAATCCTTCCCCCGCTACCACCGGAAAACGCCGCTCGGAGCATTATGCTCCGAGCGGCTTTTTCTTTTGCTAACGAAGGAAGGATTTGAACCTCCGACCTTCGCGTTGGGCGTCGCGTGGGCTCCTCGTCGCTGCGCTCCTGCGGGGCTCACGCTAGCTCTCACGGGGCACACGAGCTGCGCTCTCTATCGCCAGAGGCGATACCCCGTTCGTTCCAATGGCTCATATCCCGAACGGACGAAGCGGCCTCACACCTGCCAATTATCCAGGTCCGACCCCAGCGCCTCATCAGCACGCTATCTGCTCCCCACCAGCCCTCCTTGCTCCTCGCTTGCGCTGCGGGGCTGCGTCGGGCGCTTTCCGGGCCCGGGCGCAGTGCGCCCTGCGCTGCGCGCACCCGGAAAGCCCCTTAGCGCAGCGACGAGCAGGCGGTGAGA
>JAQIBG010000412.1 GCA_027859175.1 Planctomycetota bacterium
GCCTGCTCGAGTCCACCGCCCTGGATGGCCTCCCCGACGGCATGAAGGTCATCCGTACCGATTGTTACCGGTACGCAGGCCTGCTCCTCGGTGATTTCCTGGCCGGCAGATGGACCCAAACCCGGTTCAATGAGTTGGTCACTGCCCTTCAGAAATACGCCTATCATCCCAAGCCGGGAAGGTACGCAGAAAGTATATGCCACGACCCTTACGGGCGATCGAGAAAGCAGTTCGGTTAGGGAAACAGCATTGGGGGCTCCCGCTTCATCAGCTTGTTGGGAGCTTTTTTTGTATTACATGCACCTGAGCCCCTTTTGGACACTGGACGCGAATGATTAATCTGCCGAGTCATCTGCTTCAGCAGGGCGCAGGTCATTCTGATCCGGAAGTGGCCCCGATCCCGGAGGCAATGGGACGCGCATTTTTATTTCGCCGATGTACTCGTAGCCGCCAAAGGTGTGGCGCACTAACACGCCCTGGAATATATCGCCATCAAGTTGACCATACGCCAGGTGGTTATAATCAATTGTGCAAGGATTGAAGTCGATGCCGACGTCATTGCCCTTGAAACCGTAGAGACACATATTTCCACCGCTGGGCAGGATTGCCTCGCCATTGATGGTCTTGAATGAAAATGGCCACTCTGGCCTGGGTTCGGTGGTGCTTTTCTTGTCGTAACACGACCACATTCCATGTTCGTTATTGAACATTTTACTGACCTGAATTCTTGAGCCATCTTTGCTCACGACTACGAACCCCGCATGATCTGGGATGTAGGCAGAGTGCCGGTGGCCGTAAATATACCTGATTGGGAGCAGTGCTATTAGCGCTGCTGCGACCCATCCCACAATCAGTGTCCACCTTCGCATATGCCCAACGTCAGAGATCAGCGGGGCCAATGGCCCGCGGAGGGTTCGCCTGCAAGATACCCGACGAAGGCAGTCACGGCAACCATGGGTAATGCCAAGCTATTGAGGTCCACCTGCAACATCTTGTTGGGCATTTTTCCAATCACTGAGTCACGGATCCTTCGGCAACTGATGCACCACCCTGCCGCCGAGAATAGTAAAGTTACCAGCCGCAAGATGATATCCAGCTTTCATGCACGTACCTTGGATTACATATTCGTGCCGCTCAATATCGTAAACAGATAGTCTTTCGGCAAGGCTGACTGATAGCGGATCAACACCATCAACTGAAATGGTGAAGTCGGTATAGACATAGCCATCATCATCGACTGTTGGCTCAATGAGCACATCCGCTGCCATCCCCAGCTCTTTGTCCCCTGAGTAAACGGCGTGATGCTTTCCATGGACTCTTCTGTGAGATAACTTCTCCATTTCGATACCGAATAGCCCAAGCAATGTGGGCGCTTTCATGGCATCTAAGGCCGGCAATTGATAGCTGCGTTCGATCTCCAACGGCGGAGGGCTCAGTGTTTCCCCGTTGCTGTCAAGCCGCACAATCCATTGAACCCCACCAGCGATTAGATGCAGCAAGCGATTCCCTGAGTGCTCGATTTGCTGTGGAGGACCAATGTAGCCCTTCAACACCATCCGCTCCATAATTGGAGCAAACATCCAGACATCGTAGCCATCGCAGGGGTAATCTAAATCAAGAAGCATTTGACGTATTAAGGGCTCATGCCTGCCTAGATGGCACTGATTCCAGTCCCTGTCGACACAGTGGTGCGCCCTGAAGACCATACTAAGCACCAGCAACTTGGTCTGCTTTGGCACAACCACATTGAAGACGTTGCCTCCTATCAAGGTGTCAGGCATAGCGTCTAAGAATCTTGCACATTGTGTTTCTATGTTATTGCCAAGGTGCTGCTCGCATTCTCGGCACAGCAAAGGTTCGTAGTATCCCTTTTGCCTAAGACCCCTTTGCCGAAGATCGTTTCCTGCCACGATGATAGTGTGCCTTTCATCATACATCGACTTGTACATGAATTCTGGATATACGTGCGAGCGCCTTATCGAATCTCTACTTTGACAAAGGATGCACGTGCGCGCGTTCATGGCTGCCCAACGTTCGAGATCAGCGGGCCCAAGGGCCCGGCTGAGGTTTGCCTGGAAGATACCGGTAGAGGGCCGGCGAGGCAACGGGCGTTAACGCAGCGCCCTTGGGCTCCGCCCTGAATCTGCTTGTTGGGCAGCGGGGTTGATCGCGCAACCGAGCTTGGAGGCAGCTTGCCGGTAACCAGCGGGGATCAATCAAGACGTGAGCCTGGGCTTCAGGCCGGGACCAGTCAGCGGAACATGATTGGCGAGCCACGCGCTTGGATAACGCGGTTGGGATCAACGGCCCGGCGGGGATTGATCGCGTGGGCTTATCGCTTTTGAAGCTGCTGGCCTGGCAGTCGGTCACGGTGGCTGCCCAACATTCACGGTGAGGGGGCGCCGGCCATAAGTCAGGCTGGTCCCATTTGAAAGGAGAGTGCCCATATGATGGCCGAAGGCCATGGGCACGGGGCCAGAAGTCAGAGTGCGTTTCATCAACCCACTCACCTTAGGCGGTCCCGTCAAGCGCCTGGTTGGGCGCCTTTGATCTTGCCGTTCACTGCACTTCACTGTTGATACCGGGGGGTTTTCCAAAAATGCCGGTGGATGGCCGCCATTGGGGAGTCGCATTTAAGTAATCGATGCCTCCACTGAAGGCTCTGTTTGATTCCGCTAGTCGGTGTTCAAAGTCGGTGAAGAATCCACCCACCCTTTGACCTTGGTCAAACAGGCTTGAGTCCTCGTGTGAGGCGATCATTGCAACCGCAAAGTATGCGGCCAGCACGATAAACGTATTTTCCAGTGTGGCCGATTTCGAGTTTAGGTACCTATCGTGCTTCAGCCCTGTGTATGTGTCCCACCAATCGTAGGAATCATTTTGACTAAGGTGGGGGAACGGTTGGCGCACCTTCTCTGTGTCGTAATGGAGGGATCGTATCTGAATGTTAATGACCCCAGGACATCTATCATTCATAGCAGATTTGTAGTCGTTCATGTTGGGCCTTGACTTAGAGGACCCTGCATATCCACGCAACAGCGTCTCTATTTCAACCCCCATGAGGATGATCAATTCTGAGAATTTCTGTCCGTGGGACTTGGCGTTGTCCGTGGTGAATTCTATAAACGACCTAACTGATAGGATTTCCTTGACTGTCATTCTGTAATATGGCCAAGGATTGTTGATTGGCATGGTTTGATTGCCCAACGTCAGAGATCAGCGGGGCCTGGGGCCCGGCTGAAGGTTGCCTGGATGATAGAGGTGGATGGCCAAGGGACCAGGGTTTGCCGAGGCGGAGCCCCTGGGCTCCGCCCTGAATCGTCTTGTTGGGCGATTTTTAGTCATTTACCCATCAGCGGCTGCTTGAGGGGAAATATAGTTATCTCGCCTGTCACTGATGGGCTTGCCATATTGACCCTTACACCAGCCCTGTCGCATAGCACGAACAAGGGTCGTATGTAGACCGGGTCGATTCTGGCTCCAAGGTGGATTGACCTGACCCTGCCCTCAATGGGCACATGCTCACTCTCGGTAATGATGCGATGTTCCTCTTCATATGCCCAGTCAGAATGTTTGCACTTTAGGTAATCTTTAGGCTCAGATATGGAGACATGGCTTGCGTTGTTGAAGTAAGTGACTGGCGTTAGACCCTGGATCCCAGAGCAGTCTATTTCGAAGCATACGCCTTTATGACCCTGCGTGTAGTGTGCCCACATAAGCTGATTGGTAACGTTGCCCGCCAGGCTGCATATGCGGTTTGGCTTTAGTCTATTCTCGTGAAGTGTCCATTCGTAGGAGAAATGTCTGAGCTTATCTGCATCAGGGTCGTCCGGGGCCTTAATGCTGTGGCCAAACACGCCTTCAACCGGATCATTCAGGGTGTCATACGTCGCGCAGTAGAGACGTTGGTTTACTAGAATGTCCACTAGGTGAACGAACGGTTCGCATGATTTGTATTTGAATAAGTGCATGCTGTTTCCGTACGCCCAACGTCATAGGTAACCGGCGCCGTAG
>JAQIBG010000419.1 GCA_027859175.1 Planctomycetota bacterium
GGGGCAGGCTACCACCACGGTGAGCATCACCCCGCCAACCACGATCAATATTGCGGTGTATCCGGCTGACGCACCGCGTGGTGCTGATGCCAAGTCGCTCACGGATTACGCGGCTATGCGTGGTCTTCAGCGCACCGAACCGGTGCGCTTGCGTATTGGTGGTGACGAGTTTCTGCTCGATCCGAATGCCGATGAAGAGCAACAATTAGAGCGCCTGCATAGTTTTGTTGGTGGCGTGCTGAATCGGCTCGAGGTTCCGGCCGCCCCAGGCATGCGTCTCGATCAAGACCCCATCGTGATCCACTGCTATTCGGGCATGCCGTGGCGCTACGCGTGCTGGGTCTACGACGCGGTGCGCAGCTTCGAGATGGACCAAACCCCTGGCGAACGCCTAGCAGTAGACGCCAACACCGGCAGCGCCCACGAACGCCAAGTCTCCTTCGCCCCACCCCGTGTCCGCGCCTACAGCGAATTCGAACGCGGCCGCGAACTACAAGAAATTATGACCGTCCGGTGAGGCACTTGGCGGTGTAATCTGGGGTGCTCTAGCTCTGAGGTGCTCGGTTAACGCAAGGGCGCAAGGGCGCGAGGGCGCGAGGGCGCTAGGGAAATAGGGTTGGGGTTTTGGTGTTCAGCCCTGCTGGGTCCACCGGGACTTTTAGTGTGCCCGTCGAATACGAGCGGTCTTGTGCTTAAGGGCGGCGGTCGGGAGGCCTTGTGCCAAACCCTCTAACCCCTCGCGCCCTCGTGCCCTCGCGTTACCCCAAAACAACCAGGCTTAGATCTAAGCTCAACCTTTAGGGCTGGTCGATGAGCATTGAGCGGATTTCCGCTTCGCAGGCGATTTTGCCGTCGACGAGGACGCGGCCGCGGCAGGCGGCCATGCGGTCGCGGATGCGCAGGGTTTCGCATTCGATCCGCATGACGTCGCCGGGGCGGACGGTGCGGCGGAACTTGACCTTGTCCATCGACATGAATAGGGGCAGCTTGCCTTCATTTTGCGGCAGGGTCAGCAGCAGCACGGCGCCGGTTTGCGCGATCGCTTCTACTTGGAGCACGCCGGGCATGACCGGGTTGCCGGGGAAATGGCCCATGAAGTGGGGCTCGTTCACGGTGACGTTTTTGATCCCGACGATGGTGCGGGGCGGATCGTATTCGATGATCCGGTCGACCAGCAAGAAGGGGTAGCGATGCGGCAGGCGGTCTAGGATCGCCGGGAGATCAAAGATGTAGGCCGGCTTCTCAGCAGCGACGATGCGCTTGTTGAGTTCTTTGACCAAGGCCATGTTTTCGCGGTGACCGGTGCGCACCGCAACCACATGGGCGTTGAGGCGGCGCGTGGCCATCGCCAGGTCACCGATCAAGTCGAGCACCTTGTGGCGGGCGGCCTCGTCGGGATAGCGGAGTTTGGTGCCGATGACTTTTTCGCCGTCGAACACGCAGGTGTTCTCGTAGTTGGCGCCCTTGCCGAGGCCGAGGGCGCGCAATTGCTCCACCTCTTGCGCTAGGCAGAAGGTGCGGGCCCGGGCGATCTCGTTTACGAAGCTGTCTTCGGTGATGTCGAGCTCAACCATGCTGGTGCCGGCAAAGGAGCCACCGTGGTCGTCGAGGCTGTAGGTCACCTTGAAGCCGTTGTGGTAGGGCAGGGCAACGATTGAGGCGTTGCCGGCCGATACCGCTACGGGGTCTTTGAGGGTGAATGTTTTGCGGGCGGCGTCTTGTTCGACGATGCCGGCCGAGCGCAGGGCCTCGGCGACTTCAATCGCGGAGCCGTCGAGGCCGGGCATTTCGACCGCATTGAGTTCAACCAGCAGATTGTCGATGCCGAGCGCGGTGGCTGCCGACATGAAATGTTCGGTCGTGTGGACTTCAACGTCGCCTTCGGCCATCGCGGTGCGCCGTGCGCGTTGGCACAGACGATCGGGATGCGCGCGCAATTGCGGGGCGCCTTCCAGGTCGACGCGCGCAAACACGATGCCGCTGTCAGGCGGCGCCGGTTTGAAGGTGACGTCGCAGTGCTCACCCGAATGCAGGCCAATGCCCGACACGCTGGCCGGGGCGGCGATGGTCCGTTGGGCGCTCACGAGGCGTCTCCTGTGGTCCCTTCGAGCTCGGCCAAGCGCGCTTCCAGGGTGGCGAGACGTTGTTCCATTTGCTTGACCGCGGCGATGGTCTGCGGCATGCGCCGCACATTGATCACGCCCTTGCGGAAGTCATTGATGTTGGTGGCTGGCGAGCCTTGAATCACGGCCTTGGCCGGCACATTTTTGGTGACGCCGCTTTGGCCGGCAATGATGGCTTGGTCGCCAATCGTGATGTGGCCGGACAGGCCACTCTGGCCCGCAATGGTAACATAGCTGCCAAGCGTGGTGGAGCCGGCGATGCCGCATTGTGCGGTGATGATGCAGCCCCGGCCCACTTCAACGTTGTGGGCGATTTGCACGAGGTTATCGAGCTTGGAGCCGGCGCCGATGATGGTTTTGCCAAAGCGCGCGCGGTCGATGGTGGTGTTGGCGCCAATCTCTACGTCGTCGCCAACCACAACGATGCCAACCTGTGGGATCTTGTGGTGAACGCCTTCAACCGAAGCGTAGCCGAAGCCATCTGAGCCGATGACCGCGCCGCTGTGGATGATGACCTTGTTGCCGAGCTGGCAGCCTTCGCGCACGGTGACATGCGGATGGATGGTGCAGGCGGTGCCGAGAGTGGCGTCGTCGCCGATGAAGGCGTGCGCGTGAATGCGGCAGTTATCGCCGATGATCGCGCCTTCGCCGATGACCACGTAGGCGCCGATCGCAACCTGCTCGCCGAGGGTGACGCCGTCGCCAATCACGGCAGTGGGGTGCACGCCAATTGGGAGGCGGCCGGGTTGTGGCCCGAAGGCCGAAACCAACTGAGCGAAGGCCCAGTCGGGATTGGCTACGACGATTTGCACCAAGTGGCTGGCATCGTGGGGGCTGTCAACCAACACGGCTGCGGCGCGGGTGTCAGCGAGGTGGGGTGCGTATTTTGGATTGGCCAAAAACGACACGTCACCGGGGCCAGCTTCGGTGAGGCTGGAGATACCGGTGAGTTCGAGTTCGGGGTCGCCAATGATGCGACCCTCAAGTAATTTGGCGACCTCGGCAACACGCACCCGCATCTGGCTATTCCTTGTCGCCCAGGTCGATTTCAGGGCTGCTTGCCGGTTCGTCTTTGGGCTTGATCTCACCTTCAATGGCAGGGGTCTGCGCATTAAGGAAGCTGGTGAAGTCGGCGGTGATGTCGAACTGCGGTTCGTGGTAAAGCACGGTGTGGGTGGCGAGCTCCAAGTTCAGTTCTTGAATGCGTTGGGCGCGAATCTCCGGCAGCGGCGCCATCATCACCAAGCCCAGCCCCTTGCTCTTGGCGTAGGTGCTGAGGTGCTCACGCATGCTCATGTAGCTCGCCTTGAGACGGGCAGCCTCTTCGCCCTGCAGGGCCTTCTGGCTGCGCTCAAGGAACAGCTTACGGCGCAGGCGCAGGATCTCGAACTTCTCCTTTTTCTCGGCGAAGGCGGGTGCGCTCTGGGGCAGGGTTTCGAGTTCGTCTTTGAGGTCGTCGAGCTCTTTGGTGATCTTATCGATGACGGCGGCAACCTGCTCGGCCTTGGCTTTCAGATCGGTTTGCAGCTGCTGCACCATGGTGCTGTTTTCGAATACGCGCTCCACGTACACGATGCCAATGCTCGTTTCAGCGGCGTTGAGGCTGAGAACGGCTAGTAGGGCGGTGAGGGCGCTGAAAAAACGCGACATGGGCATGCTCCTTATCGGGGCCACCGTGGGCTTCGGATCAGAAATTGAAGCCCGATATGGTGAAGTGAAATTGGGTCCGATCTTCGCCATCCTTGGCGTCGATGAGATAAGCGAGGTCGAAGGCGATCGGGAAGCTGGCAGGGAAACGGATGCCGATACCGGCCGCGTATCGCAGATCGCCGATGTCGAAGCTTTCGCCTTCGCCCCAAACCTGGCCGATATCGCTGAAGATCACGCCGCGCAGGCCCTGATTGGTGCCCTGTAAGGGGAATGAGAACTCACCCGTGGTGAGCCATTCGCGGTTACCACCAACTCGCGCCTGAAGGCCGTTGCGGTTGATCTCGGTGGGGCCGAGGTCGTAGCGATCAAAGCCACGATGGCGCGGCGCGGCGCCGCCACCGTACAGGCGATCGTAGAAGGGGACCTTCTCGGTGTCGCCAACCGGGCCCATGAAGCGCAGGCGCTGGCCGAGTCGGAAGTAGGTGACGCCACCCAGATCAGAGGCCGCGAGGGGCAGGAAGCCATCGAACTCGTTATCGAGGCGGTAGTACTCGTCGGCTGCTGATAGCGAGCCGACGCCGCCATTGAGTGCCTGGCTGAGTTCAAGCCGCCAGCCCGCGGTGGGGAACACCGGGTGATCGAGCTGATTGTATTCCTGCGTGGTGCGGAAGGTGTTGATCCAGTACTTGCCAGCCCCATCGAGGGCGTCGTTGGAGGCGTCGGCGTCGATGTCTTCGATTTTGAGGTCGGTATAGGTGTAGCTGAGGCCCAAGCGCAAATCGTTATCGAGGAAGTTGCGGCCGAAACGGGCGGTGGTGGCGAGGCGGATCTCGTCCCAGTCGAGCTGACTGCTATCGCTGCGTTGGAAGCTCATCCCGAACAGGTATGGGCTGTCCATCAAGTGGCGGTTGGTCCAGCCGAGGAGCAGGCTGGTTCGGTCTTCCGACCAGCTGGCCGAGGCCTCAAGGCGATGCGCCGCGCCGCGCCAACCCTGACCACGCAGCAAGGACCACAGGTCAAAGTTGCGCTCAACAAACGACACTTGGCCGATGATGCCCACCGACGACGCAAAGCCGATGTTGAAGTTGAAGCTGCCGGTGCGGTCTTCGGTGACTTCAACCAGGGCGTCTACCTCTTTGAGGCCATCGCCAGCCGGATGCGGCTTGGTGGTCTCAAACAGCGGTTCGATGCGCAGGGGGCGGCGCGGATCGTTGGCGAACACGCCTTCGCGTAAGATCTGACGCCGCGACAGGTCGCGCTTGGCGTCTGACCACAAATCGCCGGGCAGCAGGCGTAGGCCGCGTCTGATCACCGCGTCGTTGGTTTTGACGTTGCCGTCGATGTCGATGCGGCCGAGGGCGTATTTGTCACCTTCGCGCATCTGCAGGGTCAGGTCGACGGTGTGGGTGGTGGTGTCGGCCACTGGATCTTCGATCAGCACCGCGCGGGCGTAGCCACGGTTGCGGACCAGGCTGAGCGAGTCGCGCTTGCCGAGTTCAATCTCGCGGCGCTCGAACCACTCGCCCTTGGGTAGGGCAAAGGCGACACGCAGTTGCTCTTCGCTGACAATGGTGTTGCCAACGAAGCGCACGTCACCGAGCCGGTAGCGGGTGCCGGCGTCAACCCAGTACGAGATCACAACGCGGTTATCGCGGCGGCCTTCGGGGATCAGCTTGGGTCCGTGGCGGGCGCGTTCCTCAAAGGCTGGCACTTCATCGAAGAACTCGACCATGTGCTTGGTGATCACGGTGTCGAGGTAGCCGAGGTCAACCAGATGGCGACGCAGGGCGGTGAGGTCGTGCAGGTCGAGCATCTCGGGCTCGAACTTGGCGCCCGGGCGATTGATCAGCTCTTGATCGATGAAGTACTTGAAGGCTCCAGGCGGCAGGCCTTCGAAGCGGGTGCGGGCAACCTTGACCTGTTCGCCGAGGTCGATTGCGTAGACAATCGAGCCGATGCCGGTGGTGTCGTCGACCGAGGTGATCGCGCGCACTTGGGCGTTGAGGTAGTTCTTGCCGCGCAGGTCGCGCAGGATCGCGCGCCGGTCAGATTCCACCAACAGCGGGTTGAGGTAGCCACCTGCTTTGACCGTGATGACCTTCTCAATCGACTGGCGAGCGAAGTAACCGACCCCGTCGAGGCGCACCTGGCCAACGTAAGGTAGCTCTCTGACACGGAATATGACGCGGATGCCGCCACCTTCGATGCGTTCGATCGACTTGGTGGTATTGGCGAAGGCGCCCATCTCCTCGATCGTACGAACGTCGTCGTTGATCACGATCTGGGAGACCGGCTGCCCAACCTGGGTCTTCAGGCGGTTGAGGACGCGGTCTGGGTGCATCCGTTCGGTGCCTTCTACCACCACGTCTGCCACCACGTCTGCTTCAACGGCTATCGCCATCGGAACCACAGCGGCAAGGCAGCTGGACATGAGGACGGAACGCATCAAGGGCACGGGCACAGACTCCGGAAAGGCGGGCATGGTAGGGCGCGCCCGGCAGCAGCAAGGGCTTGCGGCAGTTACGAGCGCTGGCGTAGGGCGGCGTGGATCACCGCCTTCACCATGGCGAGCATCCCGGCGACCTGCGTAGCCAGCGGCAGAGGGCGTGCGCCGAGGGCGAGGAAGGTGTCCGCAGCGGCTTGGTAGTTGCCGTTTGCGCACTGGGTTTCGAGCTCGCGCTTGCCCGCGCTGAGCCGGTTTGGCTCGGTTTCGGGTAGCTGGAGCAGGGGGAATTCACTGATCGCGACCAGTGGCTCGGGGCGTCTGGCGGCACGAGCACGGGCGGTGGCGGCGTCCATCGAGCCGTAGCCGAAGCTCCGGGCGGTGGTGGGGTCGCCGGCTTGCAAGAAGAAGCGGCGCATGGCTGGGCCTGAGGGCGCTGTGCAGAAGCCGCGGCCGCAGCGCCGGAAGCCCTTGTCTCCATAGCGGTGGAACTCGTGGACGGGGAGCCCCAGATCGGCGGCGCTGTGTTGGAGTTCGGCCCACAGGCGGCGGTCGGCCAGGGCTGGGCGGTTGAGCAGATACCAGGGTCCGAGGGCGGTGAACATGCCGTGCAGGCTGAGGTGGGCGATGGCGGGCCCGGCGCTGTCGAGAAAGCTGGCAGCGGCGGCGCATTCGGGCAGCACGCTGGCGCCGTGCGGGTCCCAGGGTGCACCGGGCCAGGCAAACTCGCGATCGGCTCCGGGCAGCCGGCGCATGCGGTGCTCGAGGTAGCGCGGCAGGTCGATGGCGCCGTGCCACGGGGCGAGCCAGCTGCGCTGGGCGATGATCCCATCCACGTCAATCACCGGCACCACGGCGAGTTGAACCTGAGTTGCTAGCGGGTTGCTTGGCCAATGACGCAGCAGTTCGAGCGCGGCCACGGGCCCGGCGGGTTCGTCGGGGTGGGCGCCAGCCACGATCGAGACGAGCGGCAGGCTTGGGTCGCCCACGCGCAAGCCATGCACCGCGTGCCCCTGCTCGCTGTGGCCGATGACTTGGGGCGCGTTTGCCACGGCGCTGAGTTCGGCGCAGGCCTGGCTGTCAAGAGGGCCGGTCAGTGGCTGCATGCGCCTACTGTTGGGCGTTGCGGCTTGGCGCAAGGCTGCAAATAATAAACGAGACCCGGCGCGAATGCGCCGGGTCTCGTGCGTGCGACAGCAGTGGGCCGGTTTAGCTGTAGCGAATCTCGGCGTTGGCGTCAATGGCATCGTAGATGCCGTTGAGGATCTTTTGCACCGCGAGGCCGTCTTCGCCGGTCGAGTCGTTGCTGCGTTCGCCGCGGCAGGTTTCAATGAAGTGGCGCATCTTCTCGGCAAAGTCGCTTTTCTTAGCGACGAAGTGCGGCGCTGCATTGAGCATGTAGCCGTTTTGGTCGTAGCTAATTTCAAGCGGGTTGAAGGTGCCGCCGCCTTTAGAGCCCATGATGGTGACGTTCATCACGTCTTCTTTGATGTGAGCGGCGAAGCTGGTTTCCACCATCATGGTCATGTTGTTGTCGAACTTGACCATGCCCACGGCGGCGTCTTCCACCGTGTAGTTGTCATGCTTCCAGACACCCCACGAGCATTGCGCATCGCAGGGCTTGTTGCCGATTGAGGTCCACTGGCTGCCGTAGGCGGCCACCGGGTTCGGCTTGCCGCATATGTAGTGCGCCATCTCCACCAGGTGCACGCCGATGTCGATCATGGCGCCGCCGCCCTGCTTAGACTTGTCGGTGAACACGCCCCATGACGGAATGCCGCGCCGGCGCAGGGCTTGCACCCGCACGTAGTGGATTTCGCCAAAGGCGCCGCCGGCTACCTGGTCGCGCAGAAATTGCGCCTTCTCGGTAAAGCGCCATTGGAAGCCGGTGACCAGTTGCTTGCCGCTGGCCTTGGCCGCGGCGCACATGCGCTCGCATTCGTCAACCGTCATCGCCATCGGCTTTTCAACGATGACGTGCTTGCCGGCTTCGAGCGCGTCGATGGTGGGTTGGCAGTGCAAGAAGTTGGGGGTGCACACGCTGACCGAGTCGAGGGTCTCGTCGCGCAGCATCTCCTTGTAGTCGGTGTAGCGGCCGGAGATCTCGAACTCGTCGCCGACCTTCTTGAGGGCGTCTTCGCTGATGTCGGCGATGGCGTGCAGTTCAACGCCGTCGATCGGTTGGGCATGCTTCATGTGGGCCTTGGCGATGCCGGCAACGCCAATGAAGCCCATGCGGAACGGAGTAGTCATGTGTGGTATGTCCTGATGATTCGGTGAAGAGGGGGGATCATGCGCTGGTGGCGGGAACGAGGCAATCGCTGACCGTTTGCCAGCTGCCCGAGGCGCTGCTGCGATAGGCGGCTTCGATAATGCTGACCGCATCCAGGGCTGCTTCTAGGTCGGCGCGCCATTCGGCTTCGGGGATCTCGCCCTTGATCAGGGCGATCAGGCGCGCGACGCGATCTGGCTTGGCTGTGCCAGCGGGCACGCCTTGGCTCTCATTGCCGCTGCCGTAGCGGAAGCCGTCTTGGGGCCACAGGGCGGCCTTGTCGCCGAAGATTTCCAGGCCCTTGGGGCCGGCCTGCTGAATCCAGCCGGCCTCAACGCGGCCGATCACGCCGGAGCGGAACTTGAGCATGATGCTGCCGTAGTCGTCTACCTCGGGATAGGCGCCCGACAGGGTGGCCACCGTGGCCGAGACCGATTCCACCGGGCCAAACAGGCTGCGTAGGAAGTGCACGCTGTGGGTGCCGAGATCGAGCAGGGCACCGCCGGCCGAGAGCTCGGGTTCGGTGAACCAAGCCAGTTTGGGGTTGTCAAACCAGCGGCCGTAAGCGGCGCTGTGGGCATTGCGGTGGGCCACGTGGGTGATCGCACCCAGGGTTTCATCGGCCAGGAGTTGGATCAGGCCCTGGGCGCCGGTGTCGAAGGGCATGAAATAGCCGCTGCACAGCGGGGTGCCGTGCTGCGCCACCAGCTCGGCCACGCGCTGCGCGTCGGCGCTGGAGGTGGTGAGCGGTTTCTCGCACAGCACCGGCTTGCCGAGCGGCAGGACGTGCTCAAGCAGCGCCATATGGCGGGTGTTTTCGGCGCAGATCAAGAAGCCGTCGACCTGCTCATCGGCCAGGGCCGCCTCCAGATTGGGCTCAAAGCGGCCACCGAAGGTGGCGACGTATTCTTGGCCACGTTCTTGGTTTTGGTCCCAGATCAGATGTGGTGCGCCGGCGCTGGTGTTGGCCTGAATGTACTTCAGAAAGGCTTCTGAGTGGATGTGTGCAGTCGAAAGCACGGCGATGCGTGGCATGGTGGGCCCTCCCCCGGGTTTGTACGATGCTGATGCCGTTTGGCTGTGGCCCATCACCATAGCCATTATTTTGGCTTTTCTTGCTCGGCGGCGCAGAGATTATTGCACTCATATGATATTCGACCACGAGCCGTCGGTGAATACCTGGCGTTGGGTTGCGGATGGCAGCGCGCTCTTGCCCTGGGTACGTGCCAGCCGTTGGGATCTCAAGCGCGGCGCCAACTTGGGGCGTCCGCATCGGCATGACTACTTCGAGGTGTTCTGGATCGAGGCCGGCGCCGGCGAACACTGGATCGATGGCGAGTTGATCACGATTGGCATCGGTGACTGCTTTTTCATGCGGCCACAAGATGCGCATACTCTGTTGGCAGACGCCAGCTCTGGCCTGACCTGGACCAACGTGTCGTTCCCGGCCCGGGCTGAGCGTGGCTTGCGCGAGCGTTACGCCGAGGAGTTGGGCTGGTGGCCCTGGCGCGTTGGTGGCGCGCCGCATCATTGCCGCTTGGCCTCGAAATACCTGCCGCGGATGAAAGAAATTGCCACAAGTCTGCCGATCGATGGCAAGCGCCGGCTTGACCTCGATTGGTTTGTGTCAACCTTGTTGCGCTACCTGGATCCACCCTCCGAGTCTGGCGGCCCGGCGCGGGCGCCGGCGTGGTTGCAGAGCGCGGTCGGCGAAATGGCCGCAGACCCGGCTCGGCTCGAACTCGGCGGCTCCGAGCTCGTGCGGCGCTGTGGCCGTTGCAGCGAACACGTCAATCGCAGCGTTCGGCAATTTTATGGGATGAGCACCACCGAGTTAGTGCGGCATCTGCGGCTTGAGCACGCCGCGCGCCAGCTGCGCTTCTCGCACGACGATATTCTCGACATCGCGCTCGGGGCAGGCTTCAATAACCTGAGTTACTTCTATCGCTGCTTCCGGGGCCGCTATGGCACCACGCCGCGCAAGTTCCGCTTGATGCGGGATTAGGCGAGGCTGTTGCGATACCGGCTGGGTGTCGTTTGGCTCAAGGAAGGTCAAGGCAAGACGGCTTTCAACAGCCTGATTAGGGCATCTCGCGCTTGCGTTGCGAGACGGGGATCCATACTCCCCGCCCATGACCATGATGCGCTCCCTCATTTGCAAGGTGATCATTATCGACGGCAGATAGCCGCCGAGCGCTCGCACGTGCCACTTCCCCCGGGCCATCTGCGAGCAGCAGATGGCCCGCTGCTTTTCAGGGCACAACCGGGGACGAGGACCTACCCATGGCCGATCTCGAGATCTATGACACCACCCTGCGTGACGGTACCCAGGGCGAGGGCGTGAACCTCAGCCTGGTGGACAAGATTGAGCTGACCAAGCGCTTGGATCGGCTGGGCGTGGCGTTTATTGAGGGCGGCTGGCCCGGTTCGAATCCCAAAGATGAGGCCTTCTTCCAAGAAGTGCAGCAGCTCACGCTGACCCATGCCAAGGTCACCGCCTTTGGTTCTACCCGTCATGCGCGCAATGAACCCAAAGACGATCCCAACCTGCAGAAGCTGGTTGCCAGCGGCGCCGATGTGTGCTGCATTTTTGGCAAGACCTGGGACCTCCACGTCACCGAAGCCCTGCGCATCGAGTTGGCCGACAATGTGGCGATGATCGCCTCATCGGTGAGCTACCTGCGTGAAGCCACCGGCAAGCCGGTATTTTACGACGCTGAGCACTTCTTCGATGGCTGGAAGGCCAATCCCGATTACGCCCTCGATACGGTGCAGGCGGCGTTCGACGCCGGTGCCGAGCGGGTGATCCTGTGCGACACTAACGGCGGCTGTCTGCCGTCTGAGATTGTTGCCGGCATGCAGGCGGTGCGGGGTCGGCTTGGGGCCGAGGTCAAGATCGGTATCCACGTTCACAACGACGGCGGTTTAGCGGTGGCCAACACCCTGGCCGCCGTTGCTGAGGGCGCGGTGCAGGTGCAGGGCACCATCAACGGCGTTGGTGAGCGCTGCGGTAATGTCGACCTGTGTACCGTGATCAGCAATTGCGAGCTCAAGCTCGGCCATCGCTGTTTGCCAGCGGGCCACATCGAGCAGTTGACTGAGGTCAGCCGCGAGGTGTGGGAGCGCGCCAATCTGGTGGGGCCGGCCAATCAGCCCTACGTCGGCAAGTCGGCCTTCGCCCACAAGGGCGGCATCCACGTCTCGGCCGTGCAGCGCAATGCGCTGACCTACGAGCACGTCCCCCCGGAATCGGTTGGCAACACCCGCCGAATCTTGGTCAGCGAGCTCTCGGGCCGTTCCAATGTGGTGGCCAAGCTGGCGAACCGTTATCCGGCACTCAGCGATACCGCTGTGGTCAAGGGCGTGATCGAGGAGCTGCAGGATCGTGAGAACGAGGGCTACAGCTACGAGGCCGCCGATGGGAGCTTTGACCTGTTGGTGCGGCGTCACGTTGGCGAGTACCAGCCGGCCTTCGAGCAGCTGTACTATCGGGTCCATGGCCTGGGTACCGCTGGCCCGGTGACCGATCTGGTTGAAGCCACGGTCAAGCTGCTGGTGGCCGGCAAACCGGCGCTGCATGTCGCTGAGGGCCACGGTCCGATCGACGCGCTCAATCAGGCGCTGCGCTTCGCCTTGATCCCGGCCTTCCCGGAGCTCGAGAAGCTGCAGTTGGTCGACTACAAGGTGCGCGTGGTCAACTCGGCCGATGGCACCGCGGCCAAGGTGCGGGTGTTGATCGAGAATCGCTTCGAGCACCAGCGCTTTGGTACCGTGGGGGTATCGGAGAACGTGATCGAGGCCTCGTGGTTGGCGCTGGTTGAGGCGATTGAGTATGCTCTCTAGCATCAAAGGGGGTGTCCCCCTTTGGATCCCCCAGTCGGCCAGGGGCTGGCCTCGCGGCCTTGGTCGCCCCTCGTTCGCTTTGCTCACGCTTTAGCATCAAAGGGGGTGTCCCCCTTTGGATCCCCCGGGGTCGGCCTTGCGGCCTCGCGGCCTTGGTCGGACCTGGCCTTCGGCCTGCGCGGCGGGGCTACGCCCCATTGTTGCCGCGCACCGGTCCTCGGGCGGCCGG
>JAQIBG010000463.1 GCA_027859175.1 Planctomycetota bacterium
CCGAGGGCCGTCGACCACCTACGCCCACTCACGACAGATTTTCAATGAACGACGGAAACGTTATTAGATACGCAAGGATCGGGAATAGGCTGAATGCGTATACTCGCGAGGCTGCGTGAATTTTGTCACCCCACACGGTTACTACATCCGAAAGGCTGCATGAATATTTTGACAGGACAGGTTGGCGGGTAGGAACATCCTCCGCTGTTGAACGGGCCACCACGATCGTGCCATTCGTGCATGCCTATTCTTGCAAGCGCGGCGGTGCTTCGCTGGGTAAGCCACTGACATCGGAGCTCGCTAGCGTCCGGCCGAGAGAGCCTATTACAGCAACTGACCGCACCTGCCACTCGGCTCCGCTTCCAATAGCCGCATCAACCATCAAGTGGGCCACAGGCCAGTGATCATCGGGAAGCAGATCCATAGTCACCGAACTGAACCACACGAGACGACGGTGGCTGGCATCTTCACTGTGGGCATCAGGCTCACCCAGACGTTTGAGCAACGACGAAAGGCTCATGCCCGGAAACCCGGTCAGGACCTCCCCGCTGTGCAAATCCAGCGTCGCCGTTGGTGTAAGCTTGGGCAGCACCATGGGGCCACCGATGCCGGCAATGCTGCCGGCCATACCGCCGAAGGCGCTGGGGTCCTGTTCATAGCTGGGATCACGTTCGCTGGCGACGTAGCTGCGCCAGGCCAGCACAAAAGCCAGGCTGATCAAGATCAGGAGCGGAAGAGCCCATTTCAACATGGCCTACTCCGCAATCTTCCAGTTGTTCCAAGCATCGTAATCCTGACGTGCCTGGCTGCCAACATGCCCGTCGGCAAAAGACATCGTCATGTGTCCACGATGCGGGAAAGACGTGCCGAATGCAACATCGTTGCTGGTGCTGCCGAGACAGTGCCACCAGCCGTAGGTCAGCCGGACCTCGCCCCAGAGCATCCATTCGCTCGCCCGCTTAATCCACGATGTGCGGATTTCGGCGGGCATGCGGCTATCACGCCAGTAGCCGGCCTTGCCGCTGGCGTTGGGTCTGACCGACGAGAACTGCGAAAGGGCGTAGCCGCTCGCATAATGCGTTGGCCACGAGGAACTGTTGCCCAACTTGATCGGATCGTTGGCGGGGCAACGATAGATCGAGAAGGAATCATTGCTGGCATCATCCCAAACATAATATTTTTCAAGATATGGGGCGAGACTGGAGGTCCAATGGTAATAATTTTTGCCGTAGCCGATTCCAGGTAAACGGTCCTCGTTGTCGTCAGCATAGACGACCGCAGCGATCATCATTTGCCGTTGATTGTTCTGGCAGATGAGGCTGTTCGCCGACGAGCGGGCCATGCCGATTGCTGGCAGGAGCAGCCCAACCATGACCGCGATAATGCTGATGACGACCAGCAACTCGATGAGGGTGAATCCATTGCGAGTGCTAGTCCGGTCCGGACGCATGGCATGGACGAATTGCTGAAAGTTGCGGTTCATAGCGTAAGGATCCTTGTCAGAGCTCCGTTGGTTCGAGAAACCACCCAATAAAATTTGGCCGAGTTATTTTCACCCGTGAGAACCAGAGAGCAGACCCCCCCCAGTGCACATCGATGTGCAGTGATCAGCCACTGATGAATCATAGGAACGTGAAACGTTAGCAACGATTCCGATGAGCTGGGCATGGCTCTATTCCCAACCGAAAGCGACTTCATTGGGGTCGCCGGAGCGCCAATCCGGATGGAAGCAGAGGCTCGTGCCCTCGCCGACGGAACGCCCGGCATTGCTGTCCACGGTGGTCCCCTCGCTGTCATTGATGCGTAGTGCCAGCGCCACCGGGGTACCGGCGGCGCGCAGGGCCTGGACCTCGGGAATTTCGGACCAGGGCAGGAAACCCTCGACCATGCGCAGGCCATCGACGTAGCGGATGGCGCAGCGTGCGCCCTGGGCCGGACCCTCAAGAGGGTGCGCGGGTTGTCGCGGAAAGAAATGTTTGCGCGGCAGACCGGGGACCTGGACGCGCCAGACTTCGGTGCCGCCGCCATAATCGGCGTGGACCTTGTTGAAAGCGAACTCGTAGTCGGTGCTGCCGTAGGCGATGAACTTCACCGGGCGGCCGGGAAGCGTGGCGAGAAGACCATCCTGGCCCAAGGGGATGGCATTGAAGGCGAGGAGAACGTTGTCGGCCTTGCGTTGCGGCATCGACGACGGAATCGCCGGCCACCGCCGGTAACTGAAGCGACGCACGCCTTCCGGCCATGTGAATTCCTGGCGCTTCCCATTTTTATCAACGGAGGCGCAGTGTTCGGGATAGAAGTCGGCATCCTGGTCGCGGGTGGCGAAGCGCAGGGTGCCCGGGAACTCGGTGCGATCTACGATCTTGGCCGCGAAGGCGAAGCCGGTGTCATCGGCGGCCAACCACAGGGTGGTCTGACCGGTCTGGGCGTCTTCGGAGGGTACGGCGAAAGGCGTCCACATCGCCTCTTCGACGCTGCGGCCAACGCGCTGGTCGCCGCCGATGACCTGGGGCAGGCAACCCTTCCAGTCATCAAGGTTACCGTCGATGACGACGCTGCGGCGGGCGATCTGGTTGCAGTGCAAGACCTCGTGGTGGTCAGCATCTCCATCGCTGTCACTGATGAAGTGGAGATCGACGGCATAGGCGTTGTCACCACGCAGAGTCGCTGGCATCGTCAGATCGAACCAGGCCTGGCCCTGAGCATCGAGGTGGATGTCCGCAATCGCCGGCAGGGCCTGTCCGGCGATGCTCGCCTCCAGGCGCCCCTCCAGAGGGCGGGTCAGGATGTTGGTCAGGCGCACCTGGAAGGGCCTCCCGATCCCGGTGCTTTCACGGGACAGGATGTGCACCGGCTCCATGCCGCTGAGGGATCCGTGCTCAAGGGCGGCGACCAGGGCGGCGAAGCTTCCGGGCTGCTGCGGATCGGCGCGCAGGTAGAAGCCGCGCTCGTCGACCGGAATGTCGAGAACCCCATCGCCAGCGGGCAGGACGTTGCCCACCGGATCGAAAGCCTGGCAGCCCGCGGGCAGTTCGATGCGGAAATGGGCATCGATCAGGTGGCGCAGACCCTTGAGTTCAGCCTCGATCGGCTTGCGCTCCGCCGCATCGGCCGGCAGGTCGGCCAGCTTACGGCGCAGGGCAGCCGCCTGATCGCGACCAGCGATGCTCTCGACCGTGTTCCACAGGGTCGGTTTGCCGAAGAGGGTCTCGATGTCACCGAGGACCACCACCGTCCCGTCCTCGGCGCGTCCGGGTAGGCCCTTGAACAGATAGACCCAAGGCAGGGCACGTGCGAAGAGCACACGATCGAAGTCGCGTTCGCCGATGAGGTGCTGGACCGCGCCGATGGCGGCGGCCGTGGGCCGGCTTTCGATGTGCCGCGGCACTTTCTTCACGCCCTCGGCCGTTTGGATCTTGTCATAGGCGATGCGGCCATGCGACAGAGTCGACACCGAGATGCGCGAGAGATGGCCCATGGAACGGTCGTAGCCGACGGCGCGATTGGTCGCGACCACGCCGGGGATGCGGTCAACGCTGTTGGCAACCCAGCTTTCCGTATCCCAGATCAGGACTCGTCCCTTGTAATCGGTGCGCTGGTTCCATTCCGGATGCAGGACCGGACTGGAGAGACCTTGATAATGGATCGAGCAGAAATCGAGATAGGGCATCCAGGTGGCGAAGTCGCCGTCGGGGAAAAGCTTATCCCAGGTATTGGTCGAGGAGTCGCAGCCACCGATGAGCACATCAACCCCGTCATTGGCGCGGGCCTTGAAAATCGCGTCGCCCATGCGCCTGTAGAGTTCGCGGTAACGGATCATGTCGGCACCCCAACCGCTGATCGACTGGCCCTCCCAGGGCTCATTCCACAGCATACAGCCGGTCACCGGGCCCTTGGGCCAACCGAAGTCGCGGGCGATGCGGTAACAGAAGTCCTGGTAGTCGTCGTCATAGGCCGGCAGCCACACCAAGTCCTCTTTGCCCTGCTTCATCATCCCATCTGCGTCGAGATGGGGCCGACCCCGACCCAGAGGCTGCTCCTTCTGGTAATTGTAGCAGCCGATCTCGACGGTCACGGTCACACCATGCGCGTGATACTCCGCGAGCTCGGCGGCAAGCGCATCCCACTTTTCTGCTGCCTCATTTCGCTCTGAGGGCACGTAGGGGATGCCGAAGCGCACGGCCTGGATGCCGAGGCGCTCAAGAATCGTAGGCGGCATCTCCTCCAGAGCCTGCTTGGGGAACTGCACCCGCTCACCGCTGGGTTTGAAAGTTCGGATCATGGAGGTGGCATAGCGCCGACCCAGGGGTCCGAGATCCAGGATGAGGGCATAGCCGCCCTTGGTCGCTGGCGTGGCTGGGCTGACCTCGACATCGACCCAGCCATCAGCCGCGAGGTCGAGGCGCTGGGTCTGCTCGCCGCAGACCTCAAGGCGTTGCAGCAACGGCCACCAATTGTCGCCGGGCACCCCGACCATGTCGTAGCGGATGAGCTG
>JAQIBG010000465.1 GCA_027859175.1 Planctomycetota bacterium
GAATGGCAGCGCATCAGCATTCGATTCCAAGTCCCCAGCCTTGACGCCAAAGGCGGCTTCGTCGGCTCCGACAACGCCTGGTGGAACAAGCGCAGTTGGATCATCAACCTCGGTGGCAATAGCAAGCCGCTGTGGGTCGACGGTCTCACCGTTAGCTACGACGACGCCGGCACCGACGCCTACGTCCCCACTGCAGCCATAGAAGTCACCGCTGACGCCACCCTGCCGGGCTACCAACCGAGCGCCAATATCCTCGATCCGGCAACACCCGTGCCGGTGCGTGGGATCGCCTTCAACCCCGGCACTGAAGCGCAAACGGCAACGCTGCGCTTCGAGCAGTACGACTACACCGGCACGCGCCGCCTGGCCGACCCCATCGATCACGCGATCAGCATTCCCCCCGGCGAGTCGGTGGTCGTCGAGCAAGCCATCAGCCTTATTGGTCGTGGTCTGGTCATTGCCCGTGTGAGCGTGCTCCAAGGTGACACCCTCGTGCACAGCAGCGATCAGCCGCTCACTGCACTCGCCTTCCCCAAGGCCGCCACCAAGCACGATAACCGTGAACGCTTTGGCGCCTCGTTCCGCAGCAAGCATTTGGCTCAGGCTGGGCAAAAGATTGGCCTCGCGTGGACTCGCTGGTATCCGCACTTCAACTGGGCCACCGTGCAAAAAGACGGCCCAGATAGCTGGGCCTTCCCCGACGAAACCTGTGAGCAACTGTGGGCCATGGGTATTGCGCCTACCGCTGTACTGCACAGCACGCCGAAGTGGGCTGAAGGCGATGGCAAATCGGATAAGCATCTGGCCAAAGACATGCAGTGGCCAGCCGACGACCCTCGTTGGGCTGATCTCGACGGCACCGTCACCGATTGGGACCGCTATATTGTAACGCTGGTCACGCACTATCACGGCAAGCCGATGGTCTACGAGTTCGCCAATGAGCCCGACATCGGCAAGTGGGACAGCGACATCTACTTCGCCCTCGCCAAACGCACCTACCAACTGATCAAGCGCACCGATCCCGCGGCCACCATGCTGGTCAACGAGACCTGGCCTGGCGTGCGTGGTTGGACCCGCAGCTTCGCTAAAAAGGGCGGTCTCGACGCGATGGACGGCCACAGCTTCCATAATTATTCGCCTGGCCATCTCGCCACCCCTGGAAGCATGAATGACCTGCGCCAACTGTTCCGCTCTTACGGCGACACAGAAGACCGCACTGAGATCTGGTTCAACGAAGGCTGGATGTATGTGCCCACGAGCATCGATTATCCCGCACCCCCAATTATCGACATGACCGCCCCCGAAGCCGCGCATGTGATTGTTCGCAGCGCCACCATGCTGTTCAGCGAAGGTCTCGATAAATTCATCACCTTCCACATTGGCTACGGCGGTCATGGCAAGAGCTGGTGGGACTGGGTTGGCTCGGGCACCGAATGGTGGGACGACCACGGTAACCCAACTGTCGCCGTGGGTGCCTACAACGGGCTGTGCCACTTCCTCGGCCTGTCGCAACCGGTCCAACACATTGAAGCAGAGCAAGCTGAGCTGCACGTGTTCGATGACCTGCGCAACAACAGGGGCGTTGCGGTGATCTGGGCCACGGCCAATCAGGTGACGCTCGCAATCGACACCACCGAGCTCAGCGCCTTCGACGTCATGGGCAACCCGCTTGCACTGCCAGACCCCAAGCAGCTTGCCTTGCCCACAACGGGGCACCCGATCTATCTGGTCGGCCTCGGCGATGGCACCGCGCTGGCACAGCGACTCGCCCACCTGCAGGTCCAGAAGGTTGACGACGGTGCGTTCCGCGTACCCGAGCAATGGATCGGTACCGAAGTTCGCACCAGCGCTGGCAATCCGGCCATGGTTGATGGCGCGGAGCGCTGGCGTTTTGACCAGATCTGGCCCGATGACCCCCTCAAGGCGGAGAACTATAAGCCCCTGATCTGGAATGGCACCACCTGGGTGGCTACCGACCACAGCCATGGCGGCCAACCCGCCGGCAAGGTCACCAAGGGCGTGGCAACGCTGACCGTCCGCTCGCCCTGGAACGGCAACAATGGGCAAAAGCTATCGGCCCTGAGCTTCATCGCCCCTGAAGCCGGCAGCTACCGTTTGTCGGTCGACCCCGCGCTCAAAAACTGGGATGGCAAACGCAAGTCGGTCGACCTGCGGCTACTCCACGTCAACGCCGATGGGATCGTGGAATGCGAGCGCATCAGCGTGGCCGACGGCTCAATGGTGGAACTGCGCGCGCAGCCAGTCACGCTCGCCGCTGGCGATAGACTGGTGCTGGTACCGGCCTTCTCCGGCCTGCACATCGCCGGCAACCTCTCCCTCAAAAACCTCCACATCATCAAGGAGTAACATGGCAGGCGACGGCGGCGGAAAACGGGACGAAGTTAGCGATGCGCTGCGTGCGAAAATTCGCAACGGCAGCTACCCGCCAGGTGAACGCTTACCGACGGTCCGCGAGGTCGCCGCCGAGTTTAACACCAGCGTGCTCACGGTGCACCGCGCCTTGCAGGAATTGGTCGAAGATGGCTTCATCGTCACCGATGGCAGGCGTGGTACGCGCGTCGTTGAACACCCACCCCATTTGTGCCGCTATGGCCTGATTGTTGGTGAAGACCCGCGCAAGGATGGCAGCTACCGCACCGCCAACCTCGCCGCCTCAACGCTGGCAGCATCGGCCTGGGATCAACCCAATAGTACGGTGGTGGTGTACCGCGCCAGCAATACCCACCCCGAACCGCTTGAGCACCAGCGCCTGATCAACGACCTCACCAGCGGCCGCTTGGCCGGCTTGATCTTGCATGCCTGCCCGGCGGTTGGCAGTTGGCTACGACCACGCGAACTCACGATTCCCGTGGTGGGGATGCCACCAGACAAGCGTCCGCCGCATTGGGGCGGCCTGCATTTTATTCATGTACACTTCCTCGACCGCGCCATCGATGAATTGGCCAAGACCTCAATCAAACGCTTTGCCGTGTTGCAAGACGCTGCCGCTGCCGGCATTACTCATGCCGAGGGTGTGCTCAAACGCGCCGCCGCAAAGGGTCTTGATTGCCGCCCCGAGCGGATTCTGTGCGCTCCGGTCAACAACCCGCAATGGGTGCTGAATGTGGTGACCGCTTTGATGCAAGGGCCGGCCGATGATCGCCCCGAAGCCCTGGTAATCGGCGACGACAATTTACTGCCGGCCGCCAGCGCCGCGCTCGACACCCTCGGCTTTGCGCCCGACCAATGCGCGCTCTACTCTATGGCCAACTTCCCGTATCGCACGCCGTCGAGCCGCGCGGTGGTGCGCATCGGCTGGGATCATGAAGAATTCCTGCGCCGCGCAGTCGCACTGATTGACCGCTACAATCGCGATCAGACCCCGATCGGCGACCACGCCATGGCGGCGCGGCCTGAATCCGAGCACCGAGCGGGGTAAACCCACTCACTCCCAGGCATCTCCCCAGTTAGCCTTTTTGGCGCGCTTGTAGGCATCACCCGAGCGCCGTGCGATTGCGCGATCCTCGAGCCCCTCAGACGAGCACAGGCGCAGATCAACCGCGCCCTTATGCACCCGCGGCGTCGCCACGATGCGGGTCGCCGGGCGCGCAAGCGGTGCGCGCAGGGCTACGAGATAACTATACTTTTCGTCTTCAAAGCCGCGGCTGCCACCTTTCACGTGGCGCTGAAAGCGCGCCCGTGGCACGCGTACCGCGCAGTGGCACCAGCCATCAACACGCAACGGGCACGCAGCATGGTGCGTGCACGGCGCCGCAATAAATCCACCATCAGCGATTACGTGGCTGCGCAATTCGTCGATCACCTCGGCGCCAGCCGGGGTGCCCGGCTCCACCACCACCAAGGCCGTGCCTGCCGCCGCCCAGGCCGCAGCCAAGGCGTGCTTGCGGGCTGGCCCCCGACATTCACCAAGGCTATACGCCGCCACCACCAGATCGCGTTGTTGCCACACGCCGGTGGCTAGATCACCGGGGCGCCAATCAACGGCGAAGCCAGCGCGCGTGGCGAGGCGCATGCCCACGCTGCGCGCCGAGGCGTCGCGTTCTATCGCCACCATCTTGGCCGGGGTATAGCGCTCCTGCACCGCCCACAGCGCCGCGCCGGTACCCGCACCCAGATCAAGCACCGTCTCCGGCTCGGGCAACGCAGCACCCGCGAGGGCATCAAGGGCACACCCCATCGCGGCCGCGGTCGCGGGCATGCGGCCAGCCGCGTAGGCCAGGGCGCCATGCTCGTCATCGTACACGCTGTCGCCACCCTCACGGTAGCGATCGTGGATCCGTGCCGCCGCCTCGGCCAAGCTACCGCCGACCTGTTCGAGTTCGGCATCCAAGGCTGTGATCAAATCGCACTGCATGCCCGACACTCGGCCGCGGCACCACGATGGCAATGGGGGGTTGATCGACGTTGCCCGCGCGCGAGGAGCCCTCAGGCTCGCAGCATGAGCACCGCCAGCGCCCTGATCGCCGCCGCCGACGAATTGCGCACCGCCTGCAATGCATTGTCGTTCGCAGACCCCATCAGCCACGTCTACAACCCGCTCGACTATGCTTGGGACGTGCACTGCAGCTACCTGAAGCGCTATGGCGAAGGCCACAAACGCATCGTCATGCTCGGCATGAACCCCGGCCCCTTCGGCATGGCGCAATGCGGCGTGCCCTTTGGTGAAATCGACCATGTGCGTGACTGGATGGGCCTCGAAGGGCCCATCGGCAAGCCGGCTCACGAACACCCCAAGCGCCCAATCGATGGCTTCGCCTGCACCCGCAGCGAAGTGTCAGGCCGCCGCCTCTGGGGCGCGTTCGCCGAGCGCTTCGGCACCGCCGATACGTTTTTCGACGATCACTTCGTGGTGAACTTTTGCCCCTTGGTGTTCATGCAAGATAGCGGGCGCAATCACACCCCCGACAAGCTCCCCGCGGCCGAGAAAGACGCCCTATTCGTTGCGAGCGATCATAACCTGCGTGCGGTCATCACCGCGCTTGAACCAGCATGGCTGCTCGGCGTTGGCCGCTTCGCACGCGATCGCTGCGAGGCCGTGGTCGCGGCAGATCCCAGCCTCGCACCCGAGATCCAGATCGGACAGATCCTGCACCCCTCGCCGGCCAGCCCCGCCGCCAACCGCGGCTGGGCCGAGGCGGCAACCAAACAAATGGTCACCCTCGGGCTGTGGTCATGAAAGCCTCCGATAGCCTCGGCTTCAATGTGTGGTGCCAGCATCCAACCCTGATGCATGGTGACCACGCCCACGGCGACCTCGAACTCAACATCATGATCCGTGGTAGCGTGAATTACTTTCACGGCGGCCGTTTCGTTGAGCTCAAGCCGGAACGCCTCGCGGTGTTCTGGGCCGCGCTGCCGCATCAATTGGTCGACGCCAGCGACAACGCGCTCATGGCCCTCGCCAC
>JAQIBG010000474.1 GCA_027859175.1 Planctomycetota bacterium
TTCAGGCACACCTCATCGCCAGCACCCACAACCTCCTCCTCATGCTTGAGCTGCGCGTCGAGCAAGACCACGGCGTACGCAACGAGAGCGAAATCAAGCGCCGACGGAAACGTCGACAAAAAGCGGTTCAAAAATCCGCTCAGGCGGTGCGAGCCATGCCGCCAATACCACAAAATCTCATCGACCGAGCATCGCAGCGGACGCTCGCATTTATCCGGTGGGTTCGCAATGCATTAGTCAAGGACGTCGATTGGGCCGCCTTGCTGACGCGACTTCGAGGCATCTACGCGGACGGTGTCGGGTGAATTTTGGACACCGATGCTATTCTCTATCTTATCTAGCCGTGTTCGCCAACAACCAAACTCTCAGCCTTGTCCGTAAGGATGCGCTGCCGGCATGACCCGCAACCACCAGCGCCCTTGCACCAGCACGCACATCGGCGCGGCTTATATTTTTGCGCCAGGACGCGCGCCAGCACCAGCGTGGCTCGGTTTTTCGCCAGGGCGCCAGGGTTTGAAGGGGTGGCGTGCAGGACGGACTGGGGCTTCGGCCCCTTTCCTCGCCCGCAGCAGAAAAAACCCCGGCTAAATCGGCAAACCCAGTCCTCCCAAACCCACCACCGCTGGCGTCCTGGCGTCCTGGCGTAAATATCGCAACACCCTGAGTAGCAAACACCACGCCGCATTTACGATGGCCGTGCCAGTACCCCCTGGAACCGCAGCAAGTCCGCGCCATGCTGCCGAGCAAAAGGGGTAGGCAATGAAGCTAGCCAAAGGTCCGCGGATTGCTCTGGTCATCGTGTCGGTGGCTTTCACCTTGTTTTCGGCCTATCGAGCTTGGAGCGCGTTTGGCTCACCCTTTTTAATGGGGCGCACCGGGAAGATTGAGCACCTCGTCACCCTCTGTGGCGATGATGCGCGCGGCGACGAGATGGCAAAAGCCCTGATGCTGGTGGCCGGGCTGCCAAGCGATGAAGAGCCGGCCGTCCCGATCGTGCCCGTGGTTGAAATGGCTGATCGCTTGCTTGATGTGCGCATCGCCAGCGGCGAAACCTATGCTGAAGATGAGTTTGGCGTGATGTTGTGGACCGTGAACCTGTTCAAAGAACACGATCTTCGCGGCGAGTCTTGCGACGTATTAACGCGCATCATCGAGTACAGCCCCAACTCTGTGGCCACAGGCTATAAGCACCTGCAAGCGCGCGCCCTGGGGGCCAATATGGAAATCCGCATGCGCCAGCTCGACGCGCAAATGGCAGACCTACGCGCCAGCCTCGAGGATTCCGGCCTGCAAATTATGATGCCAGCCGAGGCCGATCCTGACGCGCCCGCCCCAGAAACGCATGAGCAAGTCTCCACCCCCGAACCCGACGCCACGCCCACCGACACAGCAGCCGAGCCTGTCGCGCCGGCCGAGCCTGCATCCATCACCCCCTAACGGGGCCAGCCTCGTCGCAGGCCCATCTCAGCAAATATGCCGAGCCAACTGCTGCCCGCCGCGCCCATTGCTCTTGATGAAGCGAGCCTGGCCGGTGAATTTCAACGACGAGGCCGCGCGCATGCTGATTGCTCGGGCCGTGCGAGCTGTTCCGATCTCGCGCTAGCATATGGTCAATGCCGTTTCCCCACTACTGCGATGGAGCCTGTACACCCTCGTATTGGCACTCTCTGCCTGCGCCTCACACGAGCAGAAGCCCCTACCCAGAGTTCCAGAAGGCTTGACCTTCAGGGGAGAACAGGAGCCGGCTGAGCTCATCTGTCGGGTCTCTGGCTTGGCGCCGATATTGTTCGCCGGCGAGGAGCGACGCCTTGAAATCCTCGGGGTTGGCGCGCCGCCGGTGAGCCTGCAGATCTATCCCGGGGGCAAGACCGCCCAGGTCCGTCCGACCCCAGGTGGGTGGTGGGCCGAGGTAACAGTGGCAGTTCCGAAGCAGCCAACAAACTTGGTGCTTCAGACAGGCGATTCTCGGCACAAGGTCGTGGCGGAACTGATCGGGAAACTGCCACCAGCCAGCCAACTCACCCTCAACGGCGAAGGGTGGTATATCCCCCACGGGCAGGCAAACCTGCTTGTGGTGAGACCCGACCCCAATGCCAGCCGCAAGTGGGGCGTCCTCAGGCCAAGCCTGCGGTCTCCATCTAAACAGCTGTGGCTGGGTGGCCCTCCCGCTCTCCTGCAGTGGCTGCTGCCCGATCTGGATGCCACCGACATTCACACCACATGCCCACTCGATCCCGATGACCCACTCGAACTGGTCGCGCAACTCGTCACATCCTATCAGGGCGGTGACATCGCCCTTGTCATCGGACATGCCTGGAGTGGCCACCACGCCGCCGAAGACCGCATGTATCGCGCCATCTCTGCCATCGCCGCGCTTGCTCACCAACTGCGCGTGCGACTGGTGGTGTGCGCGCCCTTCAAGCTCCCTGATGCTCACATGCGCGCGATGCTCAGTGCCTGTCGCGAGCACAACATCACCTGTCTGCTCGGCACGGCCGCAAGCGCCGGGACCCTGCGCTACCCGCTTGATCACATCCCAGATGGCTTTCGTGAGCGCGCCCTTGAGGCCCTGCAATGATTCGCGTACTGTGCCTCTGGATTGTGCTGATCGGGCTTGATGCGGCTGTGCCCACAGGCCTAGACCTGCAATTTCCAATGGCACAGGATGCCGCACTGCCACCTCGCTTTACCGCAGTGCTGCCACTTCCTGACTCCTTTGCGTCGACCTGCCACATAGCATTCTACGTGAGCGACAAGGACGGGCTTTGGTTCCAAACCGCGTGGCAAACACCCACACCCGGAGCTGCGCTGAACTTTTCCAGCGAAGACTTGAGCCCTCGCGGGCACGGCGGGTTCTGGTCGCCCGAGCGGGCGCGTCGCAGTCATCGCTGGGGCTTTCTGATCAGACCGGGAGACACAGAACCCATCAAGATGGTGGGGCTGTCGCCTCGCCTGGAAGTAACACCACTCACCGAAGCCCAACCCAAACAGACCGAAGCCATCACCGACATCCACTGGCTGAACCTAGAGCACCAGGCTTGGTCGGTAAGCGAACTGGCCTTCCAGATCCCCCGATGGAGCGGCAACCCTTACGATCCCGATCAGATTCGAATCAATGCCGTCATCCACCCGCCATCCGGTGATCCCGAGTGCCTGCCTGCCTTTTTCACTCAGCCGCACCGCAGGCTTATCCAGGCCGAGAATGATCTTGTTGTTCCCCATGGCCCAGCCGGATGGCGCCTACGCTACACACCGCGTCAAGCCGGGCTTCATCGCCTTGAGTTGCGGCAGAATAATCAGCCCCTCTCTGAGCTGAGCTTCACCGTAAACGCAGCGCCACCACGTGGCTTCCCCCAGCGCTCGACTCAAGACCCGCGCTTTCTTGAAACCGCAGATGGCACCTTTTTCTACCCCCTTGGCCACAACATCCACTCGCCCACCGACGAGCGCTCGGAAGAATTACTTGGGCCCCTACGTGGAACGCTGAACGACATTGCAGCCTACGAACACTATTTTGCCCGCATGCAGACGGCCGGACAAAACGCCGTGGTCATGTGGATGAGTAACTGGTGGTGCAGCATCGAATGGAGTGAAACCTGGCAGGGCTTTCACGGCTTACGAGATTACCACCAAGCCAATGCTGCGCGCCTTGATGCCGTTTTCGCCGCCGCCACCAAGCATGGCATTCACATCCTGCTCGTGCTCGACAACCACGGCCGCCTTGGCACGCGCTTTGACTCAGAGTGGGCCGACAGCCCCTATAACCGTCGCAATGGCGGCCCCTGTGCCACACCCGAGGAATTCTTCAGTTCGCACCAAGCCACTGCCCATCACCGGGCACGCTTGCGCTACGTGGTTGCACGCTGGGGCGCACAGCCGCACTTACTGGGTTGGGAAATTGTCAGCGAAATCAATCTGGCCGGATCGAACCAACGCTTTGCGGAGCATCCAAGCCTGAGTCTGTGGGCCCATAGTGCCGCGCTGGACCTCCGGGCGATGGATCCCTACAAGCATCCGATTGGCTATCAGTTTTCCGATGACTACCACAGCGTCATTACAGCCATTGCGGGCGACCCTGCAATCGACTGCCTATGGGGCGACGCCTACAAGAGTGCCGGCAGCATCGTGCCCTTAATGCTGGCCACCGCTGAGGCCAACCTGCCGTATGGTAAACCAACCTGGACCGTAGAATTCGGTGGTGCCTGGAACGCGAGTACTCCCAGTCGGATTCACGGCGATCTGCACGCAGGCTTGTGGTCGAACGCGATGACGATGACAGCCGGTGCCCCCGCCTGCTGGTGGTACCAATTTATTGACGCCCGCGATTTATACCGCGAGTACGGCGCCCTCGGCCGTTTCCTACATGGAGTCGATAAGCGCGGCTGGCAAGCCACCACCAGCACGGTGCCGGTAAACCACCCGCAACGCACCCGTGGCGAACTCGAGTGCCTAGCACTAAGCTATCAATCAGGTGCCCTTGCCTGGGTCTATGACACTGCCACCGTTGAAGTCCGCTCGCAGCAATCCCGCATGTGGAATAGCGCGCAGCTAGCCGTGCCAGTGCACTTCGATGGCCAAGCCGTGCTGGAGATTTGGGACACCAGCACCGGCCACGCCCTCAGTCACCAGAGTGTAACGGTTGCCAAGCACGCACTGAGCGTGACCCTGCCTCCGTTCCGCAATGATATCGCCATCAAGATTGAACAGGTCGCCCCATGAAGTTCTTGCTGCCATCGCTCACCGCCATCCTGGGGATGGTGCTCGGGTTGGGGTCGTGTGGTACCAGTCAGCCACAGGTCCTTGATGATCAGGCTGCCGCCGCGCCTCAGGAGGCACCGGCCCCCAATGCCAAGGTGCTGCTCGCCAGTCTTGACCAGGCCTACCAAGAAGACCCCGGCAGCTTCGCGGTCTTGCTCGCCGTACCGGGCCCAGAAATCGTGGTCCAGAGCCTGCGCGTTGACGGCATTACCGTCCTGCCTGAGGCAGAACGCGATCCAGACCAACTCTATCCCCCAGTGCCGTGGCAACGCAGCCGGCATTTCCAAGATGAGCAAGGCACTTGGCTTCTGATTGATGGCAAGCTCAAGAGTCTTGTGCAACGCGCGATCCCGCTTGAGATGGTGTTGTCCAACGGCCAAGCCTTGCGCACCACCCTCACCAAGCGTGACGACCGCCCACGGGTAACGGCGCTTGTCGCCAATGCCGATCGCACAGTTGTTTACGCGTGCCTCCAGGGTGGGGCCAGCGCAACAGAAACCGGCACCCTTAGCGCCAAGCCACTCGGCCCGCCAAGCTGGGTCAGCGGTAACAAGATCGAGCCCGGTGGATTTCAAGTGGCCCGCTGGGACCTCAAACAAGCCCTGCCTCACAACACGCGCGTCGCCATTCGCTTAGACACTGACGCGTCTAGCCAGATTGCCGTTAGCAAGGTGGTGTCACGCTTCGCCCTCGGCCTGGAGGCCGGCGTAACAGGCCACCATGGGCTGGAGGTAGAGCCCTTCATGCGCCGCGGCCCCGACGGAGTTCCTGGTGATGGCAGGCAGATGATGGCGTGCCCCATTCACAAACACGGCTCCAACATGGCTGAAGTCTGCAGCAAGCTGTTAGACCTCCAAATCAATGCTGAAATCGAAGCCCCCCAGCTCGACACCGTCGTCGTCGTCTGTCGTGACCGAGCCCTCACTGGTTACGCCTGGTTTGGCCGCATTACCGACGCGTTGAACATCAACCCCAATGTGCCGGTTCCCATGGGTGCGGCCGGCACTGATGATCCGGTGCTGCACACCAGCATCGTTACCCGACAGGCCGTACGTTCGGTTGAACCGGCACCAGTGCACTCCCTGCTTACGGAAACAATCCGCGGCAAGCGTGGCACGGTTGAAGACGTAACCGTCATCCGGGCGCGAGCCTATGCGATTTTGGCCCAAGGCGTGAAAGCGCTTTTGTATCGGCACTGGAAGTCACCCCTGGTTGACCCAATCATGCGACAACTCCAGAGTGAGATCGCCGTGCTGCAACCCTACCTTGCACAGGCGATGGCAATACCCTCAGGGCCTGGCCCGTCGGGCGCACTCATGATTGGTCACAGCGAACTGCTCGCGATCCATATTGATGGACAAAGCATAGACCTTCAGTTGCCAACGAGCTGGACACTAGACGCGCCAGAAGTTTTGATCGGCACCGGCAAAGCCAAAAAAAGCACCAAGAAAACCGCTTCGCTGCATGTGAGCGATGCTACCGGGCGCATAACGGTGGTGCTTTGGCGCCTTCGGCAGCCCGGCAGCGTTGATTGAGACAGAGAGCAGACTAGCGTGTCGCCCCCGTCAACCATCGCCCCGTAGTCGTTAAGACCAAGTGGATGAGCAGACGGCAGAAGGACATCATCCTATGCGGATTTGCGCAGTTCTCACTCTGACCATGGCAACAGGCATCCTGTTGGCGCAACAAGAGATCATCCCCAAACCGCAAACCCTGCCCTGGTGGTGGGACGCAGTTGCCAGCGGGCCAATGCTTGAAGAGGCAAGTGGTCTCACCTGGAGCAACTGGCGCATTTCCAGCCCGTTCGGCCCGTCTGACAAGGCCTTTGTAACCGTGTTCCCCCCTGAGATCGCAAACGCCCAGGCCGAACTCGGGCCTGACGGCAAACCAGTGTGGACCTGGAAGCCACTCAAGAGCCCGCCAATCAACGGCCACAAGGTCGACTTTCGCAGACTAGCAAAGAATATCGAGCGGCGTGCTGTTTACCTTGATGCCGATCTCACAGTCGATGCCGATTCATTGCTCATTGGCCGTATCTGGAGTGATGACGGCCTGCGAATCTTTATCGATGGTCAAGAGGTATTGGCCGACCCAGGCTTTGGCGACAAACGGCTATCGGTACCGGTCAGCGCCGGTGTGCACCGGGTCTTATTCAAGGTCAGCAATGGCACCGGCGGTTGGGCTCTGCAAACCCGCTTTGTTGATGGCGCCAGCCTTGGAGGCATCAAGTCGTGGGAGCAGGATCCCACCACCCAAGCGGCACCCAGCGCTGCCGAACGCAAACGCGTCATCGCAGCGTACCGCGCAAGCGATGTTGAAAGCTGGGAACTCTATCACCTAGCCGCCCTATCACCCGACCAGCGCGACGAGAACGCCAACAAGCGCCTGCTCGACCTGATCGGAAGGCGCGCCGAATCCCTGTCGCGCGCCCGTAAACACACTGAACTCGAAGGGTTTACCGCTCGCGTGGTAGCGGCAGCGGAGAGCCTCGGTCTGAGTGATGGCAGCGTCAACGCATTGCAAAACCGTCGGGCCGAGGCCCTGCGCCAACTCGAACGTCACAGCGAAGCCCTCAGCGTTGCCGAAATGCAACTTGCGGTGGTCACAGCGGGCGAGGCGTGGCGCCGGTGGCAACTGCTTCACGCACGCTGCGCCTTGGCACTCAACGACACGGCCCAAGCCCTAAGCGATGTGCGCGCTATTATTCTCGCCTCTCCGGAGCCAAACGATGAAACCTTCGCCGCTGCGGTTATGCAGGCCGAGCTCTTGGCCGATACGCCCGAAGCGGTAGCGAGCGCTTATGCCGTTTATGCAATCGCCCGTGATGCCAAACAGATGGAACGCGCCGTTCGCCTAGTCTGCGCCAACCTCAAAACGGCTGATGGCAGCCTTGAGCGCGTTGGCCTGTTCCTCGACTATCAACGTTTCGGCCCAGCGGGCCGCGGCGAAGCCGGCAGCAGCAGCCCAATGAGCGATCCAATTGGGGTGACAGGTCGCCAGGTGCAAGACGCAGCTTGGCGCAGCGCCCTGGAGGGAGAGATCCAAGCCCCCGTCGCCGACCTCGCCGCCATGCGCAAGCGCGGCTATTTAAAAATGCACCTCGGCGACACCGAAGGCGCACTGAAGGATTTTGCCACGGCATTCAGGCTGGCACCCTTCAACGAAAGGTCGCTTCGCGACGCAGCGCAACGCTGCGCGCTGGCCCTGAAGGCTCATCACGGCGCACCCCAGGTCATCGCCACCTTCCTCGACTACCAACGCTTCGGCCCGAAAGGCCCAGATGGTGAAGCTGGTACGGCCGACGATCTAACCGACCCCCTCCAGACCCAGCCGTGAATTTGCTGCGTACCGCATTGATAACGGGGCTGGTACTGCCCTGCGCTTGGTCAGCAGATGCCCAGGGCGCCCTTGAGGGCCTCGGGCGTCACCTCAGTGATCCCGTTGATTATGCCACCGCCCTCGAGGGCTTGGCCAATGATCAAACAGCGCCCGCCGATTACCGCGTTGCCGCGATTCGAAGCCTCGCCCAACCACGGCTAGACCCGCGCTTTCCTGCCGTGTCCCAAGAGTTGCTTCTGAGCCTGTGCCAAGATGAGGTCTCTGCGGTAGCAGCGGTCGCCCAAACCACCGTCCGTGAACAACAGATTCGGTCGGCGGGCTGGCTGGGCGCAGGTGGTGAAGATGGCGCCGCAGCGCGAAGCCTGAGCGGGCTCGAGCAGACAGCGCGGACCGTGACCGCGCCAGATACGCTGAACCGCGCGAGTAATGATCTCGGGCGCAGCCTGCTACCGCGCACCACGTCAGAGGTCGAACAATGGCAACGCTGGCAACGCGAAACGGCGCTCCAGAGCCCTGCGCTGATTGCCCACCTCGACCGCCTGCGCGCGGAGATTCTCCAGCAACAAGCCGCGCTTGGTGAGTATGACATCGATACTTTGCTGTCGGTACTCGCCACCGAACGAGTCCGCGTTCCGGTAGCCTTGGCAGCCGCAGGCGCCCTGATTGAGCGCGGCCGACAAGGCCAAGACGTGCCCTGGGATCAGATGCAGGCTCCGCTCGAAGCCATCGCCGCCAGCAAAGATGCGGCACAGGCCAGTGCGGCACAGCACGCATTGGCAACCATAGCCAGTGCTCGAGGCGCCACGCTGGCCCAATTGGCGGCAGATGGTGGCCCCAACGCCACAAGCGCAGCGCGCGAAGCAGGCAAAGCCCTGGCTGCACTCCGCTCGCCGCTGCCATGGCCGCAATTGCGTGCCCACATTGATACCGAACGACAGAGCGTACTGCGTGCCCGTCAGCACGCAGGTACCCTCAGCGCCGCAGAGGTGCTCAATATCGTCATTTCAGATCATGAGACGGTCAGCATGCAGCTCGGCGCGGCGCAGGTTTTGCTTGAGGTGGCGCGCAGCGGTCAGCCTATGACCTGGGCCACCCTGGCACCACAGATCGCTCGATGGAAAAGTCTCAAGCAGCCACAACAGCTCGCCCAGGCGAGCGCCATCAGCGCGAGCATCCACCGCGCCGAGGGCGCCACCATCCCCGACACCCTCACGTGGCTGAGTAGCTTCCCGGGCTCCGAAAAACCTGCCCAACAGGCCAATTCCGCCCTTGCCAAGCTGCATTCGCCGCTGGCCGACCGACGCTACCCCGACCGCATCGATGGCTTCCTGCGCAGCACAATCATTGGCCTGCGCATTCAAACCCACCTTGAACAAGGCCAGGCCCTGGCTCAAGAGCACGGCCAGCAAGACGCTGCTCGCCGCAGCTACTTGGCGATCATCCGTGATTTCCAGGGTCGCCCAGAACTCGAACAGGCCCTTGAAGCCCTCGCCCGCACCTTCCTTGATGCAGCTGATCAGCAGCAGTGGAGCCAGGGTCTCGAGGCCTTTGTCAGCTGGACTGACACCCAGAGTCAAGATCCGGAAGTGCGCGAGATAGCTCGCTACTTTGTCGTCAAACTGCTCTATGAAGCCGGCAACCAAGCTGCCGCGCTCAATGCCGCCCACGCCTTTCTGACCGCCAATGGAGACAGCAAGCGCGCACCCAAGATTCGTCTGCTCATTGGCGTGCTGCTGGTTGAAGCAGACCGCGGTAACGAGGGCCGCACGGCGCTGCAGGAATTATCGGCCGACCCGGCAATGCCGCCCGCCATTGCCAGCCAAGCGCTGTTCCTTGAAGGCTGGAGCTACCTGTTTGAGATGAACCAGCCCGAGGCCAAGCGCATCCTCAACGAGGTGGTCAGGCGTTTCCCCAACAGCGAGCATGCCACCAAGGCGCGCGAGTTACTGGAGCGTTTACCATGATCCGCAGCATCGGGCTCCTGGTCGGGCTAAGCCTGGCGCTGTGTGCGGCCGAGGTCAGCAAGCAGCCAAACATTGTCTTCATCATGGTTGACACCCTGCGCTGGGACCACGTCAGCTGTTACGGCTATGAACGCGAAACCACCCCCAGCTGGGACCGCATCGCCAGCGAGGGCGTTCGCTTCGAAACCTGCATTGCCGCCTCAAGCTGGACTCTCCCCAGCGTCATGACCATGTTTACCGGCCTGCCGCCCGCGATTCATGGCGTCCACACCTATCACGACCGCCTACCAGAAGCGGCCACCACCTTAGCTGAAGTGCTGAGCAGTGCGGGCTATCAAACCGCTGCCTTCGTGTCGAACCCCACCATGAATGCCAAGTTTGGCTTTGGTCAAGGCTTTCAACATTACGACGACTACTCGGTGTTTCTCACCGGCGCCGTGCGCGCCCTGCCCGATCTCACCAACGATGCCAGCGCCCATGGCCTGCGCGCTACCGGTGCCAGCATCAGCGCGATGGGCCTGCGTTGGCTGCGCTCGGCCCGCGATGCCAACAAGCCGTTTTTCTTGCTCCTCGGCTACTTTGATCCACACGCCGACTACGAGCCGCCCCCACCCTACGACACCCGCTTTACCGATCCGGCCTATACCGGCACGGTTGATGGCCGTGGGATGTACGGACGACGCAAGCCCATCGACAACCCGGCCGACCGTCAGCACATCCGCGATCTGTACGACGGCGAGATCTTGTACACCGATCATCAAATCGCCCGCGTACTCACCGCCCTCGACACGCTTGAGCTCACCAACAATACCATCGTGGTCATGATCTCAGATCACGGTGAAGAGTTTTGGGATCACGGCGGCTTGTTACATGGGCACACCCTGTTTGACGAACTGGTGCGCGTACCCTTTGTCATGCGCTACCCGGGGGTCATCCCTGCCGGCGCCCTCGAACAAGGGCTCAGCGCTCACGCGGATGTGATGCCCACCCTGCTGAGCCTCACCGGCAATAGCGCCGCCATCACTACCCAGGGTCAAGATTTGAGCCGCCGCTGGCGAGATCGTCCGCCAGCCACGGTTGACGTCACCTTCAGCGACACGCGTCTGGCCAAGGGCGGCCTCTTTGCCATCCGCAACCACCAGCACAAACTGGTGAGCGCCACCAAGGGCGAGGCGCGTCTTTTCAGCCTGGCCTCAGGCAGTGATGAAGCCGTAGAGGCAACTGACATCAGCGCCAGGCTTGCGGCCCAGCTCGCACTCTGGACCGCCAGTTGCGAAGCGGCCAAACTCCAAGGCGAGGAGCGCACCGTGCCCACAAAACTCGATCCGGAAACCATGCAGCGCCTGCGCAGCCTGGGTTACATCAGTGACTGATGACTGACGGCCCGCCGACGCCCGCCCCCAACACGCCTCGCGCTGTCCGCCAATCCCTCGTAAAGCCAGTGGCCGCCACGCTCGTGGCGTCGCCATGGCACTCTTGATAACCTACAACCTTACAGTCCAGCTGATGACAGGCACCGGTATCCTGGGCAGGCGCAACAGCGCCCTCCACTATAACCGCACCGAAAGCCCCGGCGGCTACTACTTCGCCATCACCGTTACCTGCTTGATACTGTTCGTGTTCTTCAGCAAGTCGATCATGTGGTGGCATCAGCTCGCAACTGCCTGCGCACCGGGTCGGCGCTTCCTGTTCAGCGCTGGCCTGGTGGTCTACGGCACCGGCCTGCTCCTACTCGTGACGCTAACGATCTACGCGGTGTCCGATCGGCTCAATGGGCTGTGATGACTCTGTGCACCCAGACTGTCACACCTCACCACCCGCCGGGTACACCCACGTCAGTAAACACCACAGGCAGCCCAGCAAATACAGCGTGCAGACCAAGCTGGTGTAAACAATCGCGCGACCCCTCTGCTCAGCGTGCTGTGCTGCAAAAAGCGTCACGGCCATGCGCAGTCCAAGCGAATAGAAATGGTAAATAAAACCCGCACTTAACAGACACCATACGAACATCGTTATCGCGAAGCGCACAGGATCATGCTCGAGCTGAAATGTGCGCGCGCCGCTGCGCGACTGCCAAAAAGCCTGACCGGTCCACAGTTGAGCAACGCTCAGCCACAGACCAACCGGGCCCAGAATCGCCATCGCCAACAATAACCATCGCGACTGCGGCAACTCGTCATCCAAGTCGGCCTTGCCATCGGAGTCGCCACCGATCCCAGTCTGCAAGTCTGAATCGTCATCCATCACGATCTTCAGGTCAGGATCTCTCGCAGGCGGGTCCTGGCATCCGCCAGATGCCGCCGCGCCGTTGGGGGCGAACAGGCCATCTCCACGCCGGCCTCCTCCGAACTCAAGCCACTGAGCACCATCAAACGTAAAGCCCGGGCCTGCTGCGGCGCCAGGCGACCGAGTAAGCGCTCCAGGTGCTCGGTCTCTTCCATGCCCCGGTCATCAAACTCGGTCACCATCAAGGACGACTGCGGACCGCTGATCCGACTCGTCGGTTTGCGCCCTCGGAGTCGATCAATAGCCAGATTTCGCGCAACTCGCCGCAGCCACTGCGGCGCATGGTCGGGAATCCGTCGGCCAAACTCGCGCCATGCGCGAAAAAAGGCCTCCTGAGCCACGTCTTCCGCCTCGCTCCAACAGCCAAGCAGTAGGCAGACAGACGACAGCACGCCCTCAATCTGCTCCTGGAACAGGCGCTCAAACGCTCCAGACCAAACGTAATCACTTCTCATTCGGTCCCCACGTCAGTGTCTGCCGATCGAAATGCTGTCAAGCGAAGCCCTTAGCTCAGTCTGTAACCCACGCAAAAATCCGACTGCACAAATGGGCCCCCCTGATCGTTAGTCTAATATGCCGCCCGAAGATCCCAAGATAGCACAAGAGCACGTCAACCGTGTCCGCATGCGTGTCATGGCCCGCGTTGCTCACCATCAACGCATGGCGCGTCAGCGCTTCTTGCTTGCCGCCCTAGTGGTCGTTGCCCTTGGTGGCGCTGCGCTGCAAACAGCCCAGTGGCTCGCCAAGCCGGCGCCACGTCCCCAAACCCAAGCAGTGCTCATGAAAGCGGCAGCCAAGCCGCGCCCCTTTGCCGAAGCAGCTCAGGGCCCGCAACACCAAGCGCCTGAACCCAAACGCTGGCTCCCATTTAAAGACCGCCACTACATCAATAAAGTATTCGCTGATCTGCGCGCAAACACCCTCGATCCTGATGCGGTCGAAACACTACACGCAATCCGTGCCGTCAGCTACGATTCGGGCACCAACGCGTTGGTTCACCGGGCCCTCGCCGAGATCGCCCTGCGCAACGGCCAGCTCGAAGACACCATCGCCGAGGTAGAACTCGAAGTCGCCTGCTGGAGCACTGGTGATAGTGAGCGAGCCATTCGCGAATATCGTGACACCGCCTTTCGTATGAGCGCGCGCAATGAGTTCGCTTTGGCCGAAGAATTTCTCGATCGGGCCATTGAGGTAGCCGGTGATGACTTGCGCCTCCGCGCAATCGCCGTTGAGAACCGTGCCGATTTTCTCACCAACCGCCGCCGATACACCGAAGCCCGAGAGGCCCAGCTCGCCCTCGCCGCACAGCACGGTCTCGACACTCCTGCCGGCCTCGCCCTGCGCATAACGGCCTCCCTGCTCCTTGCCACCAGTGGCGACACAGCCGGCGGCATGAGTGAACTCCTGGCAATCGTTCACAATGATGCACTCGACCGGGAGATGCGCGCTCAGGCCCTGCTCATGCTTGCGCAACTCCATTTTGATGGCAGCGATAGCGGCACGGCAGATGCGGTGGTGGTCTTTACCCAAGTGGTTGAGCAGTTTCCCACCACCCGGGCCGAAGATACTGCGCGGCAGTTTATCCGCAGCTCACGCGCCAACGTTGCCCCAATCCAACTCGACCTCTGATTTCATCTGAAACTCAGCACACCAATGAGACCCATGCAGACCTTCTTTCGCACCCTTCTCCTCAGCCTTGCCATCAGCTGTCTGTTTGCCGCCTCCAAGGGCGACGATGGCGGCGAACTCACGCTCACAGTTAATGGTGGCGATCATCAGGTAGCACTCGGCGACACGGTGCCCGGCACAGCAAGCTACAGCGGCTGTTCGCCAGGCGGCTATAATGTGAAGGTCACCATTACCAACAGCGCCGGTGCCATTGTTTACGACCAGAGAAAGGCAAGTCCGCACGCCTTCTCCTTTGTGACCTCCACCGTCGATGCAAGCGCCGGAACGCTCACCTACACCGTGGTGGCCTCCTGTGACGGAGCCAAAGAAACCGCCAGCGTCAAGGTCGCACTCTTTACCGCTGAACTCAAAGAAGACGCCTACACGGTCTGCACCGGCGAAGCGGTCAGCCCTGCCCTGGCTATTACCAACCAAGGCGGCGAGGCGCTAGAGGCGGCGTGGGCCCTGACGGGTGACTCTGGATTATTAACCATTGGCACCACCGATGGCACCGTGAGCGTCCCCGCAAACAGCACCGTCACAGTGCCTCTCTCAGCCACGTCCCAGCCAGGATCCGCCGGCATTGACAAACTTACGGCCACAGTCACAGCCCAAGGCGGATCGGTAAGCGATTCCACAACAGCAACGGTTGTCAAGGTTGCCACCCAAGCGGCATCCAAAACGGAGTTGTGTGCCGGCGAAATTATTCAGTTTACCGCGACGCCGGAACCGGAAGGCGCAGCTTGGCCCACTGACCAGCCTGAATGGGAATTTCGACCTAAAGGAGGAGAGTGGGCTCGCCTGGGTCGCGGCCCAGCCATCGAAGTAGCAGATGTGAAGCCTGGCGTCTATGAAGTGCGCGCTCGATGTGGAGCAAGTGATCCAGGACCTGCCCCCATAACAGCAACCGTATACGCAGGGCTCAAAGGGCTCAAAACCGATGCGCAAGAGTACGAACCCTTCAGCACAGGAGATACTGTTGTTGTCACGCCTTCATATGACGGTCCTTCTGAACTAATTCCACCGACCACATTCCAACTCTATGACATTGAGAAAAAACAAGTTGTTGAGAAGGTGCAGTCCAAGGAAGCCACCATAACACTTCTGGTCCCTGAGGCTGGGCGATACCTTGTCAAAGCGACGACCTGTGAGGACCACTCGCCAGTTGACTCAACCGTTTTTGTCAAGTGGGAGATGGCAATCGCTCCCGCAGACCTTCGTTTTAACTTTGACCTAGACCTTGGACAGGTGGTCGCCCCGGACTTTGAAGCAGTTGACATATTGGGCGACGCAATTGACGGCCTAGCCCAAACCGTCGTCGGTTATGAGGCAAAGGACGCCCTAGAGAAATTTAAGGACAAGCACTTAAATGCTACCCAAGCCGCTATCGATGAGATGGAAGGTGCGATTGCTAAAGCCCAAAGCGACCTGCCTTCAACCAAGACGGACCTAGGGGCCACTAATACGGAACTCAAGGGCGTTGAGTCTGAGCTACAATCAGAAACGAAAACGCGCGACAAGATTACAAAAGAGCTCAATAAAAATGAGCGCCTTCTGGGCCAGAAGAAGGCGGAAATATCGCGACTTCAAACCCAGATGGAAAACGCGAAGTCTATTACAAAACAGCAGGAGATACAGAAAAAGATCAAAGACGCACAGAAGATCGCTGATCAATATAGCGATACGATTACGAAAACCAAGACGGCACTTAACAATGCTATCGTTCGCGTGAACGCCTTGGCTGTTAAAGTTGCAAATCTTGGAGCCAAGGTTGAGAGGCTGAAATCCGCTATTGAGGGCTTGAAGGTCCAAATCCAGAGCCTAAAGGATGCAAGAAAACAGATCCAAAACAGCCTCAAAAATGCGAGCCTCAAACTCTTGGGTAAGGCGCTCATTGCCCTGGACCTATACTCGGCCGGCGAGGCAGTCGCTGCAGCGATCTCAGCTTCCGAAGAATACGACAGTCGACTTGAGGCAATTAATGCAAACGCTGAACGAATGAAGGTATTGTCAGAAATATACAAAGAGAAGATCGACGCGATAGTTCAGAACGAGGCCAGGAGAAAAGTTGCGCCCTTGACGACGAATTTCGCCGTCGCCACAAAGCCCGGACTTGTACCTTTTGAGCTTAAGGAAGTTGGCGTCTCATGGCGGACTCAGGACGAGGATATACCAAAAAGCGAAAGCGCCTGGGGATTTAAGCACCTCGTATTGGTAAACGGCCTTGAAGGAATGTACAACACTCCTATCTATACCGCCAGCGGTAGCACTGGCGGGAAGGAGTTGACAGCCCATGTCTATGGCAACCTCGGTTCCTCAAAACTCATTGCCAAGGTTGAAGGCGTTACTGGCAATAGCTCCGTCAATGTTCTCGTGGACGGATTAGACGAGGTGGAGGCAATCGCCATGGTTGAATCTCGATTTTACAGCGAGTACCAAAGGGCAGAAGAATGGAAGGCCGCCCTGGAAAAGTGGCAGAAGTGGGTTGCAGGCCTTGCTGGCGCTATCACCCTGGGGGCATTTGCGCTTGCGGCCGCTAAGATTATAGCAGTTGGGACCGCCGTCGCCATCAGCTCTGTGGCGGGTGCCATTGTTCTGGCAATCGGGCTTGTTAGCGTACTTGCGATATCGCTGATCGGCTATGCAAGTCCACTCGTTGACTCAATCAAATACTTCTATCCAGTACCCCAATCATGATCTTCCTCAAGACGACATCTACCCTTGCGCTCCTCGCGGTGGCGACGCTTCTCGTGGTGACTGCGGTACGCAAATACGCAACCATCAGCACCGGTTTAGACGAAGTGTCGGCAGATGAATTCGCAAACGAGCACTATGACCCCGAAACGTTGGCCCAGTGCCTTAAAATCCTCGAAAATTACGCTGATAAGGACATGAGGAAGAATGCGTTAATGGGATATGGCAATGCCGCACGCCGGGGAGCCGGCTTTGACGAACTACTTCTGGCAGGCCCACTCCTCAAAACGGAACGCGAACGCCTGATGCTGGCGCTTGCCCTCATTGAGACTGGCGAAAAGCCAACCTGGGACATGCGGGCCGGATTCGGCACCGAGTGGCAGACACTGCTCGCCGAGGATTACCGCAAGTTAGTCGAAAGATTTAGCCGCTATGACTGAAACATCTATCCCCTTCCCCTCTGGATTTTCGCGTGGCCTATTCATTGCGTCGCTCGGGTGGTGTACGCTGGCCTCCTCATTCCTGCTACTGACCGATGCGTCACTGGCCTGGCCCGGAGGCTGCTTCGCGGCGGCTGTGCTCCTCAACCTACTGGCGTGGCACTTTTCCCGCTTTGAAATGATTGAGATGAGCGCAGGGCAGATAACTATTCGAGGCTTGTTATCGAAGGAACAGGTACCCATCTCAGAGATCAAAGAAATCATTGAACAAGGGGTCATTCTCAAGCGCGGAAAACAAATAAAGTTCCCGGCCAGGATCTCCAGCGAAGTGGCGTGCAGGCTTCGTTCTTATAGTGCCTAAGGTGGACCCTGTCCGCCCGGGGTAAGTGGAGGCAGGCCATACACGAGAAGGAACAGCAATAGTCCACCAAGGGTCGCAAGAAATAATAAAAAAGCGACAATAGGCCAAATTGGCATCGGCGTCCGCGTGATCACAACCTTATTACGAGAGACCCCCGAGCACTCGACAATGGCTTCCGCCATCTTGGTACAGCGACACGGTGCTGGGTTCGGATTGAAGAAGTGTTCTAAATATGCCGCGCTGACTGCCCTCACAGCAAACGCCAACTCGGTGACCCGAGTCCGGGTAATGCGCAATGACCCTCGCTTTCGCATCACCTCGTAAAAATCATCCACAACATCGTCATGAGACCGAAGAAAGCCCCCGCGGCACCGCTCAAAGCCGAGGTACTCAACTGCCGCGTCATAGGCCGTATCAGCGTCCTCTCCGTTCGCGAAAGTCATGGTGTATCGTTCCATGTGACACTCTCTACGATCAATTCCAGCCCCACCTGGTGAAAATACAAACGAAAATAAAAAGGGCAGGCACTCGGATTAGGTCACGCAAGCCATGCGACACCCTCCGTCAGACACGGGACCTGGAGCCGACGACCGTGCGGGCCTGTATAGACCCTGATCCCATGACCGCTGCCCGCCGCACCCTCGTCAATGAACACCAGCCCGGTTTATCTCGCTGATGGACATCGCGGAAGAGTAGCCACAGTGGCTACAGATAGCCATGCCAGCCAACTGCAGTGTCTCGCCAAGGCGATTCCCAGAGCAACACCAGGAATGCAATACAAAGCGCGGATAGCCACAGTTTTGGGCCTCACGCGCCTCCAGGCTCGACTGGGCTGGTGGTTTTGGCCTTTGCTGCTGGCAGCAACGCTGCTTACCTCATGCGCACTGGCCGCGCTGCTACGCTTGGCGGGGTATCTGCCGGGCATGTTCAGCGAGAATGCGTACCAATTTGCCTTCCTTGCACTGTTAATGCTCGGACAATACCTATTTGCAATGGTGACTGGCCATATTTTTCCCAGTATGGGCCCTCCTTTGCCCAATGTTCATGCCGAACCTGAAAAGTTTATGGATTTCATGCTACTCTTGGCGCTGTTTTCCGGTATTTTCAGCGCAGCCTGGGTACTGTGGACACCAGCCATAACTTGGCTTCCGTAAAGCCCCTGCGGCGACACACCCCGTGCCATTATTGGTGCACGAGAAGCCGAAGCCGCACCCTGTTAGGTCGACCCAAGCAAAATCACAACACCACCATGGCACCGACATTCGCGTGCATTGCCAACTCCAGCCCAATCATGGTGCGCATGCAAGCCAACTCCGCTGTTATGGCTGCGCTATGCGCCCAGGTGGACGCACTCCCTGCAGGGGGCGCGCGGAATGCCGCCGCGGCCGCACTTGATTGCGGCAAACACCTGCGCGCGCATCTGGCGTGCGCGTGCGGTCACCAAGCACCGGCAGTGCTCGACATGGCCTGTGCCGTTGAGTTGCTTCACGCTGCCAGCCTGGTGGTAGACGACCTGCCCGTGTTTGACAACGCCGCCCAGCGCCGCGGCGCACCGAGCGTGCATGCCCAGTTTGGCGCCTCAGCCGGCATCCTGACCGCCCATTTGCTCACCAGCATGGCCTACCAAGCGGCCGCGCGCGTCAGCGGTGCCGTGGCCGAGCTGGCCCAGGCCGAACAGGATATGAGCCTGAGCCAATGGCGCGAAAGCCTGGAGGGCAGCGCCGGCGAAACCGAAAAAACGGCGCCGCTCTTTGCCGCCGCCGCCGCAATGGGCGCCCTCGCACGCGGCTATGAGCCCACGCCCTGGCGAGCCCTTGGCGCTGAACTCGGCACGCTCTACCAACACCTCGATGATTAGAAATAAAAAGGACAGGTGAAATCGAAAGGACAGGCACCCGGATCAGTATCATGCCAGCAACCCTCCATCTCCCGGCAAGCTCGCAACCGCGTCTTTGACAGCGGAATGGGTCCATATCGCTTCCCGCCATGACCACTGCCCGCTGCACCCTCGTCAATGAACACCAGCCCGGTTGCTACCACCTCGTGACCCGCTGTGTGCGCCGGGCCTTCCTGTGCGGCAATGGCTATGACCATCGCAAGGAATGGCTATTACAGCGGATACGCCACATGAGCCAGGTCTTTGCGGTCGATGTCTTGGCGGTTGCCGTGATGAGCAATCACCTGCATCTGGTCGTCAAGAATCGCCCAGATCGGGCCAAGCGGTGGACGCCTGCCACGCTGGCGGAGCGCTGGGCTCAGGTCTTCCCGCGTCGTGACCAATCGGGTCAAGAGATCGACCCCAACCCACTGACCCTCGCCGCCTGGGCCAGCGATCCGACCTGGGTTGCCACCCATCGTCAGCGCCTGGCCTCGCTGTCGTGGTTCATGAAGTTCGTCAAGGAGCCGCTGGCCCGAATCGCCAATCGCCAAGATGGCTGCACCGGGGCCTTCTGGGAGGCCCGGTTTCACTCCGTAGCCCTGCTCGATCAAACCGCCGTCACCGCTTGCATACCCAAGGGCACAGGTGGCCAATGTTGACCTAAATCCCATACGCGCCGCTATTGCCACCACACCGGAAGACAGCGACTGCACCAGTGTCCAAACCCGCATCCAGACGCGCGAAAATTACCGCAAACGTCAAGCCATCGAGGCCGCTCAATCCAACACGACGGCCGGCGCCGAACAACTCCGCGCCACCAGCCTCGACCACGCCACCGGCCCCGAATCGCCTCTCTGGTTGGCCGGAATCGCCGCCGGCACAGTCACCCCAAAACCTAAAGGCTCCTGCCTCAACCTCGATGACTACCTGAACCTGGTCGACGCCACCGGACGGATCATCCACCACGGCAAACGCGGCGCGATTCCTGCCACCCTAGCGCCGATTCTTGACCGCCCCGATCTCGACCTGGATCGCTGGCTGGATGCCGTCACCAGCGCCGGGCGCTTCCTCGGCTCAGCCATCGGTTCGGCTGCGGCGCGGGCACGTGAAGCAGCGCGACGTGGCGTCGCATGGATTGTTGATAAGGCCAGGATTCACCGGCCACCGCAGACAGCGACCGGTTAGGCCGGCAAACCACGCGCAGACAGGCCGCTTGATTCCTGACCGACCGTTCGATCGACCTGGTCGGAAAAAACCATTGGGTTTGGTGGGGGAAAGACCGGAAAAATGGATGCAGCAGCCCCGATATAAGGGCTCGATCATGGTTATATCGGTCGATCGCCCTTCCCTTAGAGCCGGAAAAGCGAACGCTGCGTCTGCCAACCACCCCCAGTTAAACGGTCGCGGTAGCAACGGCCCTTACGGGCCGCCCCCCGCGCAGATCCGGACG
>JAQIBG010000495.1 GCA_027859175.1 Planctomycetota bacterium
CATAATTTCATAGCGCAGAGCAAACTCCTCGTGCATGGCGGGCGAGACGTCTGAGAAGATTTGCGCCATCGACCGGCCCCAGATCTCGCGTCCGGTACATGGCCTGACGCTGCCATCAAAGCCGGGCAGTTGGTCGCAGATTGCGAGGCCCCCATTACCGATTTCATAAATGCCGTCGCTGGTGGTGACCAGCCCTTGATCAACCAATTGACGCCATTGGGCCAGGCAGGCCTCGGTGTAGCGCAGCACCAGGGCGTGAACGAATTTGGGGCGATCGATCATGTCCATCATCAGGTCGTCGATGCTGTAGAAATGAATGATCGCGTCCCAGGCGGAGATTGAGCCGTGATCGATGCCGCGTAACACCACCGGCATGATGTCGCCAAAGGCCTGCTCGAGGCATGTCAGGCGGCGTTGGCTTTCGGTTGCATCATGGCTGACGACAGGGTCGGTGATCAGTGCGATGTCGTCTATACTGTGGACCACGCTGTTGTAGTGCACGGCGCCGCGATCTTGCTTGCTGTCTTCGATGGCATGCTTGATTCCAAAGTGGCCGCTGTCGATCGCCATCGGGCATGGCCAGCTGCGCGGGAGCACCATGTCGCCAGGGAAATGATTCCATTGCCACAATTCGCGCCGCATCCGCGTTTCGACCTCGCGTGCCAGGGGGTCGGTGCATTGCGGCGCGCAGTCGGGGAATTCTTGCCACGGCACTTGGTAGATATGCAGCAGCGGGCGCCCGGCTTGCAGCTTGTTGCGGGCGTTCCAGGCCGCGTGGCGTTCGGCGTTGATCGGCTCGGCGGCAGCGGCGGCGTAGCGCGTCGCGAGGTCGCGCAGGATGGCGGTGTCGGAAGTAGGGAAGGACATGGCAGCTCCTATGGTTCTGACATGCTAGCAGCGGCGGCGTTTGTCGGCCATGGACGGCATGCTCTTTCCCATGTATATTCCTGCTATGGATGGACTCCTGCGCGATCTCCATGTTCAGGTCAGTATGGCTAGACATGGGGTTCTAGGGCCAGAATGGCGCGATGACGACGCGATTGATGAGCATGCACGTCTCTACTTGCCGCTGGCGGGTCGCGGCACCCTGCGCTGCGATGGCGAAGAGCTGCCGTTGCGGCCGGGCTCGTGTTTGCTGCTGCCGCCGTTTCACCCCAGAACGTTTCGCTGTCCGCGCCGGCTCGAGATCGCCTGGGTTCATTGTCAGGCTGAAGTCGCAGGGCTAAACTTGTTTGATCATTGGCCAACCCGGCGCGCCTTGGCGGTGGATGTGGCCGCGTACCGGCCGCTGTTTGCTGCCCTCGCTGCTCATGTCGACAGCCCGGAGCCGAGCGCGGTGCTGGCGGCTGATGGCATCGTTCGGCAATTGTTGGCGCCCTTCCTGCTGCCGGTCGATGCGGCCCAGGCCCGCGCCCATGAGCGTTTGCGCGCCGTGTTGGCGTTTGTTGATACGCATCTGGCCGAACGCCTGACCCTGGCCGGCCTCGCGCGCATCGCGCACTTGGCCGAGAGCCATTTCAGCCGGCTGTTTCATGCCACCTATGGCGTGCCGCCCTTGCGCTACGTGCGGCAGCGCCGGATTGAACGGGTGCGCGCCCTGTTGGCCACCAGCGGCGACACGCTCGATGCGATTGCCGCGCGTACCGGTTTCAGCGATGGATTTCACTGCTCGCGGGTCTTTTTGGCGGTAACCGGCGAACGCCCGTCGCGCTGGCGCGAGCGCTCGCGGCAGGCTGCCGTTCCATAAAAGCCCAAGCAGGCGGCACCAAGCCGGCTCGTGCCTTGCGTGGCCGGCGGGCGACTTGTCATGGGTGCGCGCGCGGCGAGGCTGCGTGCGCAGGGAGGGTCTGTCATGAGCGACCTGGTTGAATATCCCCACCGCCAAGCTGGCACCGACCCCGCAGAGTCGGCCGCATTTGCTGATGCTCAGTGGCATGACCTGCTGGTGGAACCGCTCGACGGTCGCGCCTGGGACGACGTCGCCAAGCCAACCGATCGGCTCCCGGCACGGGCCGAGAGCCTAGTACGCGAGGAGGTGTGGAACTTGTCGCGGCAGCCAGTTGGCTTGAGCGTGACCTTTACTACCGAGGCCACTGAGTTGTTTGTGCGCTGGGCTTTTGACGAGCCGGTGCGCTACAATGCACGCAGCCCTGGGCAGCGTGATGCCGGCCTCGACTGTTATGGTCAAGACGACGACGGCGCCTGGTATTGGGTTGGCGCCGCGCCGCCCTTGGATCGCCCGAGTTGCTGTTTGCGCATCAACCAGACCCCGCTGGATGGGCGGCGCCGTCGCTATCGCCTCTACCTGCCCAATACCCACGCGCCCGCTGCCTTGTCGCTGGGTGTGCCGGCCGGTGCCAGCGTGCAGCTTGGCGGCCGTGATCCGCGTAAGCCGGTGGTGTATTACGGCACCTCCATCGTGCATGCGGCGGGCGCCTCGCGCGCCGGCATGGGCCATACCGCGATTTTGCAGCGGCGGCTCGATCTGCATCTGGTCAATCTGGGTTTCTCCGGCAACGCGCGGCTTGAGCCTGAGTTGGCACAGTTGCTCGCCGAGCTCGATCCAGCCTTGTACGTCATTGATGCGATGGCGAATAACAGCCCTGAATCTGCGCGGGCCTTGTTGGGCCCATTTATTCGCAGCCTGCGCGCGGCGCATAGCGACACGCCGATCTTGGTGGTTCCCGATCGCCTCTACACCGATCACCGGTTTCAGCCCAGCCGCGAACGCAGTTGGGCTGCCAAGCGTGAGGTCTTCGACGCGGTATTGGCCGAACTAGCGGCCGAAGGTGTCGCTGGCATTCACCGCTTGCCGCATCTCGACCTGTTCGGCACCGATACCGAGGGCAGTGTCGACGGCTCGCATCCGAGCGACTTGGGCGCCTGGCGCATGGCCAAGGCGACAACGACGGCAATCGCGTCGATTCTTGGGCTGCGGGAAGTGGCGCGTTAGGTGGGCAGGTCCTGGGCAACAGGACCCTGATGTTCGCTCGCTCACCGTGCGTCTCGAAAGAGTTGCAGGTATCGCTCGCGGCGAGCGTCGATTCGTAAATAGTGAGCACCAACGGCTGCGTCTGCGATGCCAGCCGTGGCAGCCAATCCATCTGCCGCATCAACGTAGGCGTGATCATAAAATACCGGGATGGTACGATCACCGGCCGCCGCAACGAGTAGGGACTCGCAGTCTTGGCCATTGGCTGCCGTGCAGGGCTGCCGCTCTGTGTAGGCGGCAACGACCGTGATTGGATTCGGTCGGGTGGCAAGGCCTTGGCAGTGCGCCAGGCAGACAGCCTTGGTCAAGCCGGTGAAGTCCGCTCCCGGACCCAGGGCAAGTTCCATCAGCGCAGCGCGTTCGGAATGGTGGGCAAACCCCGGAGACGCACCTGCTGCTCGAGAGCTAATGCTGTGGGCCGTAATGGCGAAGAGATTACCCCCTGTGAGGTAGAAGATTGTCGCCACATTGCGCCCAGGACCAAATGCGGCAATGCTCGTGGCTGCTGCTTCGCGAAGACGCTTAGCTTCCTGGGTCAGATTTCGATAATGCGGTTCTGTTCCGTCTAATTGAATAAGCCTGATCGGCATGGCTCCTCCTGCTTCGAAGTGATCTCACTTACTTACGACGCTGGCGTCGTGCAATGGAATTCCTGTTTTAAGAAGCGCTTCTTTGCCACGAGTGCCTCTCGGTACTGGCGGAGACGCGCTGGATGATGTCATAAGGCATTATTTTGAAATGACTTAAAGTTAACCTTAAACGATATGGCTTAATCGCAGTATACACCTGTATGGTTAGCCTTCACGACATTGCCAAGCGTTGCGGCGTCAGCACGGCAACGGTGTCTGCGGCCTTGAACGGCAAGATTCAAGGCGTGCGGCGTGATGCTCGGGCCCGGGCTGAGCAGATCGTGGCGGTGGCACAGGAGTTGGGCTACCGGCCGCAGGCAGCGGCGCGCAGCCTGCGCACGCAGCGCACCGGCGTGGTGGGTGTGCTACTGATGAATCACAGCGGGCCGGGTGGCGAGGCCATTCATCCGCATCAGTACGAATTGGTAATCGGTGCCACCAACGCGCTCTGCGCGGCCGGGCTCGGTAGCATGCTGATTCCGATGGACCGCATCGGGGGCGACGAGCATCGGGTGTTCCAGCAGCAGATGCTCGATGGCCTGATCGCTTTTGGGCATCTGTCAGACGAGGTCGAGCAGCGGGCCGTGTCGCTTGGCGTGCCGGTCGTCTGGGCCGACAGTCATCGCCTTGATGCCCACAACTGCGTGCACCGCGACGAGGCCCAAGCCGGTGCCGATGGGGTGGCGCTGGCGGCGGCCCAGGGCTATCGGCATCTGGTGCGCATCGGCCCGCCGCAGCAAGACGCGCGCTGGTGGCGTGAACGCGACATCGGTATTGTGGCTGCGGCTGATCGCCTGGGAGTAACGCTGAGTCGGCGCGAGCAGGGGGCCGATACCTGCGAAGCAGCCGAGGTCCTCCAGGCGGCACTTGGTTCCCACGGCGCCCTGTTGTGCGAAAACGCTTACGTTTTGCATGGCTTGCTGGCAGCTGTGGCTGCGAGCAAGCTGGCCCTGGGGTGTGATGTGCCCTGCGTTGCGCTGGATGACAGCGCCACCATTAATCGCTCTGCCCCCGGTGTGAGCCGCGTGCGCTTCAACCGCCATCGCCTCGGCCAACGCGCGGTTGCGATGCTGTTGGCTGCATTGGGTGATGAGCCGCAGGCCTCGCAAGTAATCCCCGATACTATCGTTGCTGGCACGACGCTGCCGGCGCTGACCTAAGCTGTGGAGAACCCCATGCTTCGACTGACGACGCTGTTATGTCTCGCTGCCTGCTTGCAGGTGGCGGCGGCCGATCCCTTCCTTGATGGCCTGCGGGCCGAGCTGGCGCCCGTTGGCGAGGGCCGATCCCTGCTCGGTCCGAGCGAGGCAGATGCGCTAACGCAGTGGAGTAAGCGGCATAAAGACAGCAGCAGCATTGTGGACGTGGCCAACCAGCCCTTCACCCAGGCCCTGCGCCTGTACACGGCTGCCAAGCGGAATAAATATTTTGATGACGGTGTCGACTGGAAAGTGCCCGGCGCAATGGCCAAGGACGACTTGGTCTACGTGACCTTCACCGCGCGCTCGGTTGAATCAGCTGCTGAATCGGGCGAGTCGGTTGCCTACTTAGTTATCAAGGGCGATGGCAAGGGTAAGGGCGAAATGCGTAAGTATTTTTCGGTGGGTCCTGAGTGGCAGCGCTTCAGCCTGCGATTCAATGCGAGTCGCGACTTGCCGGCTGGCAGCTGCCAGATCCACATTTGGACTGGTGACCAAGCTCAGACCATGGAGCTGGGTGGCTTGGCCTTGCTCAACTTCGGCACCACCGGCAAGGCCGAGGTTTTGCCCAAAACCAAGCTCAAGCTTGATTACGACGGTCGTGCTGACGACGCCGCTTGGCGCAGCGCCGCTGCCGCACGCATTGAGACCCTGCGCAAGAATGACCTCGCGATCAGCGTGACCACGGCCGACGGCAAGCCTGTTGCTGGCGCACAGGTCCACATTGCGCAAACCCGACATCAGTTCCGCTTTGGCATGACGGTCATCGGTCAGAAAATAATCACCGAACCCAGCTACGGCGCCTTTGTTGAAGCCACGGCGACACAATTGGGACTCAGCACCCTGGTGTTTGCCAACGACCTCAAGCCGGGTCCGTGGCGTGGCGGTGGTCCGTTTACGCCGAAGCGTACGCTTGAAGCCCTGGCCTGGGTCAAGGAACGCGGCTTTGCAACGCGTGGCCATACCCTGCTGTGGGGGCCGCGCTATCTCACCAAAGAACAGAAGGCCCTGCTCGAATCCGGTGACAAGGATGCGCTCCAGGCCAGTCTATTGGCGCATATCGCCGACTGTGTTTCGCGCACCGCGCCCTTCATTGATGCCTGGGACGTGCACAACGAGCATTTCACCTATCGTGATTTGACCACGCTGCTGGGGACCGAACGCGCCGCTGAATGGTTTACTGCCACGCGCGCTGCCAACCCCACGGCGCGGTTGTTCTGGAATGAAAACTGCATTCTCAGTTCTGGTCCGCAAACCGCGCTCAAGACCGCAGACTCCCTCGAGTGGATTGCCAAGATTCGTGAGCTCGGTGCCCCTCTCGACGGGATTGGCATGCAAAGCCATATGGGCATGAGCGCCACGTCGCCGGAGGAATTGCTGCGCCGGGTTGATCGTTTCGCGGCCTTGGGGGTGGTGGTGGAGTCGACCGAGTTTGACGTCGGCGTAGCCGACCCGAGCGACGCCGAGCAACAGGCTTTTCAGCGCGATTATGTGCGCGATTTCCTAACCGCGCTGTTCTCGCATGACAAGGTGGTGGGCATCAATCACTGGTCGCCCATCCTTGGCGAGGCCTACACCAAAAAGGCCTGCCTCGTCAAGCGCGACGGCACCCTCTTGCCCTCGGGTGCAGCCTGGACAGCCCTGGTGCGCGATGCCTGGTGGACCGATATCACCGAGTCGACCGACGCTGCCGGCACCATCAGCCTACGCGGCTTCAAGGGCAGCTACAGCATCACCGTCACGCACGGCGATCAGAGCCAGGTCATTGCGGTAGAGTTGGGCGACGAGCCGGCAGCAGTGCAGGTGCGGTTGGAGTGAGGGGACATTCTGAGTTCTGGGTCCTGGGTCCTGGAACGCCTGCAAGCAGGCTTAGGCGCGGAGTTGCTGCACCGATGTCCCACCCGGTGGCGTTGTTGCCGTCACTGGCTGTTCCTACGACCCAAGCGCCGCCAGGCGCGTACTAGGACTAGGACCCAGGACCTGAGTGTCATTGAGGGTGTTGCCGTCACTGGCTGTTCCAACGACCCAAGCGCCGCCAGGCGCGTACTAGGACCCAGGACCTGCCAAAAAATCACACCGCCCGTAATTCCGCACGATACCTACTCGGGCTCATCCCGGTCACTGCGCGAAAGCGATGTGCGAGGTGGGCGGCGTCGCTGAAGCCGCAGCGCTGGGCGATTTCGCTGGTGCCGAGTTCGTCCTGCATGAGCAAGCGTTGCGCATGCAGGATGCGGCGTTGCGTGAGGAAGCGCATCGGGCTGAGGCTGAAGTGGTCGCGGAAGGCGGCAGAAAAACTGCTCGGGGCGAGGCCGGCTTGGTCGGCGAGATCCGCGAGGCTGATGGCTTCGGCCAGATGCTGGTGGATGTACTCGAGCACGCGGCTGAAACGCGCGCTGCTGCTGGCAACCGGGCCGGCGCGTAAAAAGGGGGCCAGCAGCGCGCAGGCGGCGGCGTGACGCGCGAGGGTGTCGCTCGGCTCCGCGCTATCCGCCGTGCTGAGGGTGGCGAAATGCGAGCGCCATGGCTTTGGCGGCGCGGCGGGGAGAACCTGCTCGTAGGCGACGGCCTCGGTCAGTGCGAGCCCAGTAGCGAGTTCAAAGCGGATGTGGGCCCAGTCCATACTGAGCCCGCGGGCCTGGCCAAAACTGAAGCGATGCCCGCACGGCACCAGAATGGCGAGGCCAGGACGCAGCGTGATCACGCGCTCGGGCAGGCTGAGCAGACCGCTGCCGGCGTTGATGTGCCACACGCGATCGTAGGGATCGATGCGCCGGTCGGCGTGCCAGTCGGCGCCAACACGGGTTGCGTAACCGGCGTATACGGCCTCTGCGGTGATACCGGCTTGTGACAGAAACATACAAGTATGATCTGGTTAATGCGCTGAATTGCCAGAACAGAATCATAAGAATAGACAAGTTGGATCAGCGAACGCGACAAGCGACCCCGGCCGATCTGGGTACGCTTGGCTGGTATGCAGACGGTCAGCATTCCTCGCTTTGGTGACGCCCGCGATTGGTGCTTCACGCATCCTTTCGGCCTGTTTGTTCATTGGGGCCTGTATGCCCTCGATGGCTGGCATGAGCAGGCGCAGTGGCGGCAGCGAATTGCGCGCGCTGATTACGGGCGCCTGGCGGCGCGTTGGAATCCGCAGCAATGGGATGTGGAGCAGTGGCTCGACTTGGCCCAGCAAGCCGGCATGAGCTACGCGGTGCTGACCACCAAGCATCACGATGGTTTCTGCTTGTTTCATAGTGCGCACACCGATTTCCATGTCGGCAATACGCCGTATCAGCGCGACATAGTTGCGCAGTGGTGCGACGCGCTGCGGCGACGCGGCATGCGGGTCGGTTTGTATTACTCAGTGGTCGACTGGCACCATCCGGCGTATCCCAATTGTGGTCGGCATCATGAACTGGATGGTCCGCAGCCGGGTGATCGTCAAGACCCTGCGGCCTACCTGGAGTATCTCCGGGCCCAGGTGCGCGAACTGTGCACCAACTACGGCCGCATCGACTGCTTGTGGTGGGATCTCAATGTTGCTGAGTTAGATGACCCGAGCGTGCACGACATGGTCAAACAATTACAGCCGAGTTGCATCCTCAATGGGCGCGGTCCGGGGCCGGCTGACTTTAGCACCCCCGAGCGGCACTACGAAGCCCACGCGGAGCGCGCCTTCACCACACCCACCGAAGCCTGCCAATCGGTGGGCGCCCAGAGTTGGGGTTATCGCCGCGACGAATCGTATTTCACCGCGCGGCACCTGATGAACCATATTGCTGCCACCCACGCGATGGGCGGGCGCTATCTGCTGAACATCGGCCCGGATGGCGAGGGACAGGTTCCAGAGCGCGCGGTCGATTTATTGCGGCGCATTGGCTCCTGGCGTGAGTGTGTGGCTGAAGCCTGGGCCGGCGAGCCGGTGGTGGGTCTGTGTGAAGACCCCAGCATCTACTGCACGCGGCAGGGCGATGCCTGGTATCTGCATGTGCCGGCAGACCTGAGTAGCGACGAGTTGATTTGCAAGCCAATCACCAACGCACCGATTGAGGCCGTCCTGCTGAATACGGGGCAGGCCGTAGCCTGGGCCACCGACATGCTGCCCGCACATCACGATGGGCAGCGCGGCTATCTGCGCTTGCGCGGTTTACCGGCCGAAACCGCCGATGAGCCCCTGGTGATCCGACTGCGCTTTGCCGACGGCCCCGAGCTTGATCAGCAAGCCGGCGGCGATGAACGCTTGGCTTGGTGAGGGTGGGCGGCACCCATGGCCGTCACGATGGCGGCGCTATGGCATCGGGGGCGAACAGCGCGCTGTGATCGGTGATGGCCTGCTGGCGGAGCGTGCCGCCCGGGCTGGGGCTAACCTGGATGCTGCCGGTGCGCAGGTGTTCGATCTGTTCGAGGTGGAGCGCCGGGCGTTGATCCTGGTCTTCGCGGCTGAGGCGAATGCGGTCGAGGGTCAACCGGGTGACGCCGCGCGCATACAGGCCCCAGGCCGGGAGCGGGCGCGCGTCAACGTGCGGCGCTTCAACCACCGCGTTGGGATCGCAGGGCTCACAGCCGGGCGCGAAGCTGACGTCGATGTCGCGCAGTTCGACCTCGGTCCACGGGGTGTCGCTCCAGCTTTCGATGGACACGGCAAAGCGGCGCACGCCGACCGCGCTGATCTGGTTGAGCACCACGCGGCCGGTGTCGTTGGGGTGCTTGAGGACCAAGCAGAAGGGCGTGGACACGCCGTCCATCGAGCAGCGGCTGATGTGGACATCGCTGAGCGTGCCCGGCGCCGGGCCCCAACCGCCCGGCTGCAAGTTAATGCCAGCGAGGGTAGCGGTGTTGTTGTAGGTGCGATGGGGGTGTCGACCGGGGCCATACATGTGGCAACCGGTGATCCGCAGGCCGCGCGCGGGGCCGATTTGCCGCACGCAGTTGCATGACGAATTCAGCACGCAGTCGGCTATTAAAATATCGTCAAAATTCATCCCGGCGATGGCGTCGTCACCACAGTGGAAGCGGCAGTTGGTCACGCTCAGGCCATTGCCGTAAATGCCGTTCCAGCCGCGGTAATGCAGGGCATCCCAGCCACCATCCACCACCACCTCGCGCACGGTGATGCTGCCGCCGCCTTGAAACAGCATCGCGTAGTTGGCGCTGTCTACGATGTGCACGCCGCTGACGGTAACGCCGGTACAGGCGCGCAGGTTGATGGTGTGCGGCCCGCGTTGCTTTTCCTCGCCCTCGGGATCGAACACCTTGTTGCCGTCGATCACGCCCTCGCCCTGGATCGCGATGTCGTGGCATCCGTCGGCGATGATCAGCCCGCGTTGCCAGCGCGCGCGCTGCCACACCGGGCCATCCCAGTTGGGGGGGAGGTCGTCGACGTAGGCGGCGGGATCAGGGTCGCCAATCAGCCGGGCACCGGCGTCTACGTAGAGGCAGACGCCCGAGGCCATGCGCACGGTGCCACTGCGATAGCGGCCGGGGCTCAAGCGAACACGGCCCCCGCCAGCCTGGTGGCAGGCGAGAATGGCCGCATTGATGGCGGCGGTGTCAGAGCTGAGCCCGTCGCCGGTGGCGCCATGGCTGCGGACGTCGATGTCGGTCATGATGGACAAGGCTAGCAAGTGTGCATAAATTGTCCACCGATTGTCCGCGTAACTGTGCAGGGTGCCGTGGGGCCGTGTACGGACCTTGTGAAAACGACGTTAGTGAAGTAATGATAGCGACTTGGATATAATAGATTGGCTCATTTGACTGACACGATCTGATGTAAGTTTTGCCTAGATGAAGGCTTGTATGCGCGGCGGCGGGTGGCTGACAAGTGATTGTGCATATACTGTTCAACGGCACTGTGTCGTCGTCGTAGTACTGCTTGGAGACTCGTATGCGCCCAGTGATGCCCCTCATCCTTCTGACCATCGCCGCTACCGTGGTGAGCGCCGCCGACGCGGTGCCGCAGGTGGCCGCCTTTGATATGGCTACGGCCACGGGCGAGACCGTTGCCGATGCCGGCGGCGGAGGCCTTGAGGCGCGCCTGGTTAAGGGGGCCACCGTGGCGAGTGATGCCGAGCGCGGCAAAGTGTTGCAGCTTGATGGCAGCGGCGCTCGCTTGGAACTGCCGGCCAGCCTGCAAACCGATCGCTTGGTTGAGCGCCTGAGCGTGTCGCTGTGGGTCAAGCCGGAGGCGCGGCCCCAGGGCGACTCGATCAAACTTGTGACCAAGCGCAAAGCGTGGTGGGCGTCCACGCCATTTGCCCTCGCCGTCAACAAGCAGGGGCATCTGTTCCTCAACTGCTACGACGGCAAGTGGCATACCCTCACCAGTAAGGCCAAGCTCACGCTCGACCGCTGGCAACACGTGGCAGCCACCATCGACGTTGCTGGCGAATGCGCGATCTATCTCGACGGCAAGTTGGTTGCGAAGGGCATGACCAAGCTCAAGCGCCTGACCGCCAATAGTGATCCGGTGGTGTTCGGCTACGAGCAAGCCGGCAAGGGCCCGGGCACCAGAACCAATCCCTATGCGGGCTTGATGAACGGAATGCACATTTATGCGAGTGCGTTGACGGCGGAGCAAGTGGCAGCAGACATGGCCGGTACCTTGGCCGTGCGCGCTGCTGTTGCCGACGACCTGTCGCCGCGTGGCCTGCAGGCGGCAAATATCCCAGCCGAAGTCGCTGTTAGCCCGGCCGCTGACGCGCCGCTGCGCTGCGAATTGGTCTTCGACGACCCGATTGCAGCGACGGGCATGTGGTATGAAAACGAGGGCGTCAAGCTGGATAGCGTTAACGCTACCTCGGCCTTGGTGTTACAGGGTGGCTCGGCGCCCGGCGTGGCCCACGCCCGTAGCTTGCGCATGAGTGTGACCGACCCGCGCTTCAAGCAGGGTGCGATGCCGACGGTTGATATCGAAGTGGAATTCCGGCATCCGCATTGGTCGAGCGTTGAACTCTACGGTGATACCGCCGAGGGCTGCCGCCGCCTGGGTGTCACGTGGGGCGGCAGTAAGAAATTCAAGACTCTTAAGGTAGAAATTGACGATGCGTTTTTCGGTGAGCGCGATTTTGGCAACCCCGACACCAAGCTGCGTAGCGATGGCTACGACCTTCGGATCAATAGTTTCAGCGGCGACTCGCACATTCGTGCGGTGCGCGTGATCGGCTATGATCGCAGCAACAATGTGAACTGGGGGCGGCTGCTGCGGCATCGCGGCACGGAGGCCGATAGCCCAGTGTTTTTGTTCGCCGATACGGGTAGCCATGAACTGCGCCTCAACTTCCACAACGCCGCCTTGATTGACTTTACCGGCACGTGGACTGCCTTGATTGAAGATCGCAATGGCACCGAACTCGCTACCGACAGTGGCGCTCTGGCTGTGACCGCCGATGGCGATGGGCAGACCGCGGTTAGTCTCCGCGTCGATGGCTGGAAGCGCGATGTGTACCGGATGGTCTGGTCTTTGAATGGGCCCGATGGATCGCAGGTCATGCAGCGCACGATCTCGTTTGGTCTCGCCGAAAGTGCGGCGCCTTTGGCCAAGGCCAAGCCGGGCGAGTTCCAGTTTGGGCTCGATACCAGCTTGTCGAAAACCTACACCGACCCGCGCCTGTTGGCGTGGTGCGATCTGATGGGCGTCGATATCGTGCGCAGCGGCGCCAAGTTGACCGACATGGACAAAGCCATGCCGATCTACCGCGAACATAAGCTCGCGATCATGCCGCATGCTGAGCCGCATTGGATGGACGACGCCGGCAAGCGCCGCGCCAATGCAATCAAGGTGGCCGAGCAGGCCGCTGCGGTGGCTGCCAAGTATCCCGAGATCGTGTACTGGGAGCTCGGCAACGAACCCGACCTGACCGGTTTCTACGCTGGCCCGATCCAGACTTACTTAGACGACGCCACCCTGGTGGCCAAGGCGATCAAGAAGGCCAATCCGAATACTATCGTGATGAACGGTGGCCTAGCCTTTGGCGGCGCCTCTGAGGGCCCCGCGCGCTCGCGTGAATTGATCAAGAACATCGACCTGTCGATATTCGATGCCATCGCCTATCACGGCCATGGCCCCGGGGTTGGCGCCGAGCGTCACTCCTTGGAGCGTTCGCGCCGCGCGGCCAAAGAATTTGGCAAGGAGCCGCGCTATTTCATTGAGACCGAATCTGGCGTTGCTGCGAGCGACAAGCCCGAGCAAGAAGATATGCAGGCGGCCACGGTGATTCAGAAGATCGTGTATGTGCAGTCTGAAGGCGCGCCCACCTTCATGTGGTTCCGCTTGTCGTTCGAGCACAAGCTGGCCTACGGCAATACCTATAATCGGCAGCAGCCGCGCCCGGCGGTGCTGGCGTATCGCCACTTGGTGGAGCGCCTGCGCCATCATCGTTTCGTGGCCAAGGTGGACCTCGGCAATAGCGACTGTGAGGCCTATGCCTTTGCTGAGAATGATGGCGACGGTCGGGTGCTGGTGTACTGGGCCAATCGCAAGGGCACGGTTCACACCGCGAGCTTGGCTCTGGCTGATAAAGCAGCTGCCTTGTCAGATCCGGAACACCGCGACCTCTACGGAAACCGTAGCGAGCACCGTTTGCTGGGGCGTACCACGCAGGTCACGGTTGGCGCAACGCCAGGCTTCTTGGTGTATCGCAGTGCTGAAGACACGCTGCCCGCACTGACGCCGGCGCCGGTTGAGTTGACCGATGCCGCCGTGCTGGTGGCTGGCAACGAGCAGGATGTCCGCGTGACGGTGCGCAATCCCTTTGATCAGGCCTTCACGGGTTCGGTTCAGGTGGTGGTGAGCGCGCCGGTGTCGGTGACCCCCGCAGTGGCGACGCTTCCGGTCAGCCTCGAGGCCGGGGCCACCACCACGCTGATCCAGCGGGTGTCGGTTGCCACCGGTGAGGCTGGTATTGCGTGGCCGCAGGCCTGGCAGGTTTTTGTGGGCCTCTATCGCGATCAGATTGATCTCGCCGCGCTGCAGCAGATCCCCGACAGCCTACCTGGCGCCGATGGCCCGGTTGCCGGTCGCTCGGTGGCCTTGCTTGATCACGGCATCGACCTCGCGAAGGGGGCCGGTGAATACCGCGAGCGCCGCGCCGCGGTGATCATGGCCGAGGTCAACGCGCCGCGCGCCGGCACCTACATGGTTGGTGCGAGCGCCGACTGGTGGATGGCCTGGTACGTCAATGGCCAGCCGGTTTATGACACCTTGAAAACCGGTAACAGTTCGGGCTTCGCGATCACCGACCACGTGTTTGAGATCGAGCTCAAGCAGGGGCGCAATCTAGTGTCGGCCTTGGTGCTGAGTGGGTCGCAGGGCTGGCGCGTGCTCACGGGCGGGCCCGATGCGGTACGCCGAATTCGTGAGGCGGGCTCCGAGCAAATCCAGTTGGAGTTGCGCGATGCTGCCGGTGCCACTTTGGCCACGGCTACCAGCGCTTTGGAATTGGTGCGGCCTTTGCTGGCGCCTGCTGGTGCTGGCAGCGCAGCCGAGCGCGTTGCGGGTGTTGATCCGATTGCCAGCCTCGGTGAGGCCAACATCCACAACGAATGGACCAAGGCGCCCGATCAGAGCAAGTGGTGGCACAACGAGGCCGACTTGTCGGCCAAGCTGTGGCTGTTTGACGCTGGAACCACGGTGCAGGCCGTGCTGCGGGTGCAGGATACCGAGGCCAAGCCGGGTGACGGCGCCGCCATCGCCATCGCCGACGCCAGTGGCGCGATCAAGGGGCGGTGGCCGGCTACCGACAGCACGCGCGACGAGGCGGCCGGGGTGACCTGGTACCAGATCGCGGTTCCCAGCGCCGAACTCGGTACCGACAGCCTGCGGGTCACGGTGTCGGTCGACGACGACGACCAGGGCTACCACAAGCAGACCCTGCGCTGGCACGCCGATGCCGGTGGCGAGGAAGCCGAGCCGGTCCGCTGGCATCACGTCGGCAGGCGCTGAGGCGGCTCGTTTCTAGACGCATCGCTGTGCGGATGGACACAGGCCGGGATCAACTCCCGGCCTGTGTTATTGTGTCCGCCCGAGTAATTTGAGATCGCTATCAACATTTGTCTAATTGGGCCGTATCATCATCACGCCCCAGCCTTCTTTGGAGTTGCGCTATGTTGATTCACGCCCCTAAGACTCGTCTTACAGCTGCCTTACGAGCAGCGTGCTGCTGTGTGCTGATGGCAAGCTGCGCGGCCGCCGATCAGTGGGATCCGCCGCCAGTGGCCAAAGAGTTTCGAGGATCCGTCACCGTCACCGTCAAATGGGTCCACAATAGTACCTGGTGGTTGATGATGGACGTCACGTCGCTGAAGCCCACCTCAGGTGACGCCGCGCATTTCAAGGCGCTGACCACGCTGCCCAAGGGGCTCAAGATTGGTTTGCGCTGGCATGGCCCTGGCCAGCCCGACCCGGCGCAGCATGCCTGGTTGAAGGGCTTGAAGCCGCAGCAGGCGATCACGATTGAGCTCGAACCAAGCGGGCAGGGCAACGGCCTGCGCCTTGCAGCGGTGCCCACTGGGGAAGATGCGGCCATGAAAGCCGAGGGTGATGGGTCTCAGTTGGGGCCTGGTGTGTTTGTGCCGCCAGAACAACGCGGGGCTCAGATTGATGAAGGCATCGTGCAGCATCGTTTCCGGGTTGATCCAAACGATCCTCAAGCCTTCGCCACGGTGAGTGCGGCGTGGCCCGCGGTGCGAGCGAAGCTTGAGGCCGGTGAGGCCTGCAAGTTGGTGCTGTCGCCTGGGGTGCATCGCGGGTCGTGGGGCCTCATCGAGGTGACCGATGCCATTCGCGACACCCTGCTGGTGATCGAGGGTGCAGGCAAAGGGGCCACGGTGTGGGCGGGTTCAGAATTATATGGCCTCGAGCGCTGGACCGATCTCGGTGACGGCCTTGTGGCGGCCGATTGGGGCTACGATTGGGGCAACCATGCCTACGTCTGGGAAACGCCGAAGCCCGCTGGTCATCGCAGTGAGATGGTGTTTGTGGATGGAGACTTGATGACTCAGGTGTTGATAGAAGCCTATGACTATCAGCGCAGCGGCCGTTTGATGGACCATGGCAAGCGTAAGCACTCGTGGGACTACCAGAGGCTTCATTGATCCGGCGATTAAGCGCGGTGCGTTGCCGCCGGCCAGCTTTGGGGTCGCTGAACGCAAAGAAAATGGCGACAAGATCTACTTGCGACTGCCGCCCGGGGTGGCGCTCGATAGTGCTGTGATTGAAGTCGCTGGACACCGTTTCCTGTTTAGTTTTGCCGCTGATTCACCGTTCAAGCCGGGTAAGCATAACCTGGTGTTACGCGGCATCACTTTTCGACATTTTGCCAGCCGCACCAAAGACTGGGGCCGCGAAGATACGATTGCGTTGGGGGCACGGCATCAGCAGCTGCTGATTGAAGATTGCGCCTTTAATTGGAACAATGCAACGGGCCTGCGTCTGCAGGACGAGCATATCACGGTGCGCAATAGCGAGGCCAGCTATAACGGTCACGGCGGCTTTGGCGGTGAATTCGGCATCGCGGTCCTTGAGAACAACGTCACGAACTATAATCAATGGCGCGGTGCTTGGGGCGGCATGTACGGTTGGAATTGGGGCGGTGTCAAGTTTGGTGGCGCCCATGGTGGCAATCAGACCATCCGTGGTCATGAATCGATCGGTAACCTGACCCACGGTTTCTGGTATGATATTCATCCCCATCATATTGACCTCGATGGACTGGTGCTGCTTGAGAATAAGCAGACCGGTCTTGACCTGGAGTTAGCCCAAGGCCCATTCACGGTGACGCGGATGCTTGCTGCCGGTAATCACGGCGGGCAGTTCACCATGAGCATCGTGGGAGAGTTCTCGATCAGCGATTCGATCCTGTACGGTGGCCCAGGGACATACCGCAAGCTCAAGGATAAGCAGGTGCCTTCTCCGGTGGTGAATATGCAGTGGTATCTACGTAATGATGAGCATGCGAAATACCGTCCTATCGTGCCAACACGGTTTGAGATCCGCGATAGCGTGGTGGTGGCTACCAGCGAAACGTCCGGTCTGTTTCTGGAGCATAACGGATACAAGCGTGAACACGCCAATTATGGCAAGATCGACCAAGCCTATCAGGGAAACAATAACCTGTTTTTTGCGATGCAAGGCGCCGCGCAGTTTACCTACGTTCAGGCGAACTGGCAACCGAAGACGGTTGACCTCGCTGGGTGGCAGGCCTGGACGCGCGAGCAGGGCGTACACGTTACCGATCCAGGTTTTACCGATGGTCTCGGCTATGATTTTACCCTGAGCGCCGACAGCCCCTTGGCCGACCGCGCGGCAGCTCTCCCGGCTCAACGTATTGATCCGGCTAAGATCGCCGAGGCCCGGCGGTTCGCGGCCTGGGCCGAGCGCGGTTTGGTGCTGAATGGCGAAGACATGAATGACCGCCTGACGGAAGACGGCATCACCACCGTTGAGTGATGCGCTAGGCCTTCGCCACGCTGCATGTGCTGATGCGGCGTGGTGCCGACGGCCATGGCGATGATTTATTTGTTGGCGATGGCGTCGAGCGCGTTTTGCAGGTCTTTGAGGCGGTAGGGCTTGGTTAGAAGCCAGTCGCCGATGCCGTTGAGCGAGTGGTCGACGTGGCCCGTTGCGATGATAATTTTCAGCTCGGGCTGGAGCTCTTTGAGCATGCCGGCTGTGGTGATGCCGTCTTGCTTGGGCATGGCAACATCGAGAATTGCTAGGTCGATGCGGTCTGGTTGCTCCCTGAAGCGTTCGATGGCTTCAGCGCCGTCTGCGGCCGCGATGACCTGCATTCCGAGGGCTTCGAGCATGCCGGTAAGGGCAACTCGGATCATCGTCTCGTCGTCGGCGATCAATACCGTGCTAAAGGCACCGCCGAGCGAGTGGTGAGCGCCCGAGCCTGGCATCGGTAGTTCGCGATCACTCAGGGGCAGGTCGATGGTGAAGTGGCTGCCCTGCCCGGGTTCGCTGGTGGCGGTGATGGTGCCGCCGTGGTCGTTGACGATGCCATAGGCGGTGGCGAGTCCGAGGCCGGTGCCTTTGTGGATGCCTTTGGTGGTAAAGAAGGGTTCAAAGATGTGGCTGAGCACGTCGCTGGTGATGCCGTGCCCGGTATCGGATACAACCAGGCGCGCCGTGGCCGGGGTGGTGGTGTCGAGGATGGTGGTGTGAAAGGAGAGTGTGCCGCCGTCGGGCATGGCATCGCGAGCATTGACGGCCAGATTGATGAGTACCGTTTCAAGTTGCGCGGCATCGCCGAGTACCACCAGTTGACGCGACGCGAGATCGGTGCGGATGGTGACCTTTTTGTCAATGCTGCGGCTAAGGATGTGGACGGTGTCGTCGATCAGTGCATGGAGGTCGAGGACTTGTTCTTGGCGTTGGCCCTTGCGGCTGAACGACAGCAGGCGCTGTGTGATGCCGGCGGCGCGATGTGCGATCGCGATGATCTCATTGACGCGGTTGCGGGCATCAGGGCTGAGTGGTTCTTTGACGGCGAGCACTTCGGCGGTGCCGGTGATACCACCAAGGACATTGTTAAAATCGTGGGCAATGCCGCCGGCCAGTTTGCCGATCGCTTCCATTTTTTGATTCTGGTTGAGTTGCTCTTGAATCGCGTATTCCTCAGTGACATCGCGGAATACCAGTAC